>WUQV01000172.1 GCA_009889585.1 Candidatus Bathyarchaeota archaeon
CGTCGCCGTCGACACGAGGAAGCTAGCCGACGGAGATCAAGAGGTGGTCCTCATGGCTTACGACAAAATCGGGCATGTCTCGATCGCCAAGCTGAGGATACGCGTCGATAATACGCCTCCGTCCGTAGCCATATTAAGCCCGGCCCCCGGCTCCCTCCTGTTCTTCACGACCGAAATCAAGTTCTCGGTAAGCGATGCGAATTTGAAGAGGGCGACGCTTATAATCGGCGGGGTTGAATACGACGTAACCGATAAGACGTCGTTCAGCTTGAATACGCTTGACTTAAGGGATGGTGAGCACGAGATCCGCTTAGAGGCCGAGGATCTCGTCGGAAACTTCTCGGCAACGTCGATAACGATAAGGACGTTTAACTATGCCCTCATCGGAGGATCCATCGCTATCGCGATAGGAGCCGCTTTAATGGCGCTATTGATCAAGCGTCGTAAGCGTTAAACTAAGGCCATTCCCTTTTTATTTAACAAATGGACTAGCTGAGAGGAGCATGAGCGCATCTTTTTTAGTGAAAACTTGATCTTAACGGTCAAAGCTTCTACTTTTGGCTTTCAAGTATTTGCTCACCTTACGAAGCTCCTTCAAAATACCTACTTGCGCATTAGGCCTTAAGATGGTCTTTCCCTGATCTTTGGCTAGTACGCGCATTATAGAGCTCTTACGAGAAGGCCCATAGAAGGCATATCTGAGCCCTAGCTTAGAATTTGGTGATAATTTTAAATCTTTGGATGCTCAATTTATCGCGAGATGATCATCGAGATAATCTTAAGCGCTTTAAGCGTTATCGCCAGCGTCGTTGCGGCTGTAGCCATTTTGGCCTATTGGCTCGGCCGAAGGTTCGAGCGAATCGACGCGAGGTTCGAGCGAATTGAAGAAAGGTTCGAAGGAAGGTTCGCCGGGATCGAAAGAGCGCTTAGATCCCTTGCCTTAGCCTCGGCCGAAGCCCAAAGGGTGATCGTCGACTTCCTATCCTTAAAGGGCCTTCTGGAGAGGTCCGAATCGGAGTACCTCGCGAGAAGGATCGAAGGGCTCTTTCGCGTTTACGCAGGATCCTCCTCAAATCCGTTAAGCGAGGATGAGCTCCGATTCATAAGGGAGTTCTTTTCGAGGGTCTCAAAGGACGCCGACTCGGCCACGATGGAGGAGGCGGAAAGGGCTTATGAAATAGGCAAGAGGATCTTCGCGGAAGGGGATGAAAGGGGCTTCCTAGTGGCCGTTGCGGCGGCTTATGCAAGGGGCTATTTAGTGAGCCGAGAAGTTAGGAAGCGCAAGCTTGAGGGGGCGCGAATCTAAAACTCGAAGATAAACCCTCGCCGCAGATGACCACTTGGTTTAGAGCGTTTTGCCGCATAAGGTGGATCGATAAAGGCTTAAGTATCATTAGGTGCATCGTTCGACATGCCTTCGTCGGCCGAGGAATCGTCGGATGAAGGCCGTTGCCCTCGTCTCAGGCGGCATGGATTCGCCTTTAGCCGCTGCGTTGATGAGCAAGAAGATGGAGATAATCCCAGTTCACTTCCTAACTCATCCATTCGGTAGGACTTCGCTTGAGGTCGTCTTTAACTCGTTTAAGGTTTTAAAGGAGAGGATAGGGTTCAAGACGATAATATTATGTCCTTGGGGAAAGGCGCTATCAACTATCGTTAAAAACCCATTAAAAAGGGCGTATACATGCTTAATTTGTAGAAGGGGGATGTTAAAGGCGTCGGAGATGATTTGTGAATCTAGTGGAGCCGTAGCGATAATCACTGGTGAATCCTTGGGGCAAAAGGCAAGTCAAACGCTTCGCAATATGGCCGTTACCTCGCGAGGGATACGATATCCAATCTTAAGGCCCCTTTTAGGCTTGAATAAGGATGAAATAGAAAGGTTATCGAAAAGGCTTGGGATATGGGTTGAAAAACACGTTGGCGCTTGTACTGCGTTTCCTAAAAATCCTGTGACGAAAGGAGATGCTAAAGTCTTAAAAGAGCTATATGATGCCTTAAATATGCAAGAAATAGTTGAAGAATGCATTAAAAATAGCTTCAAAGGAGATGTAGAGGACGTAAGCGATTTGAAGGATTTCTTCTTAGAGTCATCGAGGAAGATCGTGGAAAGCTTATTTTCCGAGGGTATTTTTGAAGCGTGAATTAACGTTCCTATGACGTTAGATCGATTCGCGATCATGAGGGCTGCGACTTTAACGATCGAATGAGGGCGGATGCCTCACGAGCGGTCCTAGCCGTTGCGACCTTTTTAGCTCTTTCGACCTCCAATCGCGACTTACAATAAGGGCAAGCCTTCGTCCTTTGGATAGCTTTTGTTAATAAAAGCCGTCCGCATTTATAACAAACGATGATCGCGTACACTTAAGCCCGTCCTCACCTTTCGCGAAAAGCTTTTCCTTCGTTAAGTAGATTTGCCTTATGGAGTTGCTTATATGAACGAAGAAGGGGAGAAGGCTTCCTTGATCGACTTAACCATCGAGCACTTCAGCAAGATCGGCTATAAGGTCGAAAGGGACGTGACTTTAGAAGGCCTGCCGAGCTTAACTCGTAAATGCGACTTGTTAATTCGAAGGGGCGATGAACGCCGCTTGGTTTTTGTTAAGGATTGGAGGAGATCGGTCGGAGTGAATACCATCATAAACGTCGATAGAGCAGCCGAGGCCTTGAAGATCCCAGGCCCCATCATCGTCTCCAACGAATTTAGCGAACACGCTAGGGCTTACGCTAAGAGGAGAGGCGTGACGTTGTTGACGAAGCAAGAGGTCTTAAGGAAGTTACGCTAAAGATCGTTCTTAAGGCCTTAAGAACTCTTCTAAACGCCCCTCCGATTCTAACTTCTTAAGCCAATCGATTGTTCCAATACGACAAGGGGCATTTCCGTTTAAAATGGAGATTATTTCCTCAACGACCGTTTCGACCGCCTTGTTCGTTACGTCAACCTCGCAAACCCTCCCTCGGCCGAGGGCGTTAGCGGCTTCGAAGAGACAGATGTCTAAGACCTCGGCGAGTAGGTTCTCCTGAAGCTTGCGGCTCGAGTAACCACGCCTCTCCATGATGCGCTTCAACTCGTCCGGATCCATCCTTAAGACGAACGCCTTATGTATCAACTCAGGGGGTACGACGTGCATCGCGTAATGCCCGTCGACGACGACATCACCTTCGACGTGGCGTACGATCTCTTCGACCCTCTTCGAAAGCCTCCTTACGTCCGCGATGAACGCGCCTCTAACCTCATCAAAGCCTAAGAAGAGGCGCTCCTTCTCCACGAGCTCCGCTAGGTCTATGTGAATCGCTCCGATCTTAGCCGAAAGGACGCGAGAGACGGATGTCTTGCCAACGCAAGGGGTGCCCGTTATCACTAAGATGCGCTTGAACTCGTTCATGGTCGAATTAGGACGCAACATCGGACGTCAAGGCGATCTATCACTTAAGCTTAGCTGACGGTTTTAAGGGCTTAAAAGGCCTTCAACTACTCGCGACTCCCCCTTACGACCTCCTTACGAGGGGCTGTAGAAGTTAAGGAACGACAAAGCCGACGTAATTAGGAAAGGCGTTAAGTTGGCTTAAGAAAGAGCCTACAATTGATTCACGACCGCCGCTTTAACTTCGCGGCTCTTGATTAACTAATTAGAGTCAATTCTTCTTCATCATGAAAACGCATCACAAAAGATAAATACGAGAATTTGTAATTCCCTTTACGAGTATTAAATGTCAAACGAAGTATCGCCTACGATAGAGGAATACCTTGAAGCCATGTATAGGCTGCAAGAGAGGGATGGCTTCGCGAAGACAACCGAGCTCGCAAAACGATTAAAGGTGGCGCTTGGAACGATAACTAACACCGTCGAAAGCATGGAGAGGCAAGGCTTAGTCGAGCATAAGCCCTACAAAGGCGTGAAGCTCACCGACAAGGGACGAAAAATAGCCTTGGACGTCGTCAGGCGTCACCGCCTTTCGGAGTGCTTGCTCGTTGATATTTTGAAGGTGGACTGGAGCAAGGCACACGATGCGGCTTGCAAGCTTGAGCACGTCTTCGCTGATAAGGAATTAAGCCAGCCGCTAGAAAGAGCCTTAGGGTATCCGAAAACTTGTCCGCATGGCAACCCAATTCCGTCGGAGTACGGGGAACAAGCTGAGGAGCGATCCGAGGTTCTGACGTCCTTAAACGTCGGGGAAAAGTGCGTAATTACAAAGGTGACAGACGAAAACGAAGAAATACTGCGGTATTTAGATAAGCTCGGGCTCGTGCCAGGTGCCTCTATTGAGGTTGAAGGTAAGGCCCCCTTCGACGGCCCCATCATAGTTAAGGTTGGGAGCACTAACTTCGCTTTAGGAAGGAACATCGCGTCGGTGATTTGGGTTAAAAAAGCCTAATTCAAAGGCGCTGGGCATACTCGATTGATTTTTGTCGCTTTTCGAGAGGTCTTAAGGCGGCGCTGATGGCAGCCCATACCTGAGACCATCCTACAGCCCCGTTACTCAACTCCACCTTTTATCGATGATGTCATAACCTTAGCCCTGTCTTGGCCAATGTTGCGGGCGCATGACCTCCTTCTCAACCCCTCTTATGAAGTTCCTGGTCTCTTAGGCAGATCATCGTAGTACTCTGGCCCCTTTGTGTTCGAGAAGCACGCCTCATATCCACTAGAGCCACCTACGCAGCTTCCGTTGAGCACCACGCCTTCCGGCCAAAAGTTAGAAGGTATCTTCATGGCGGCAAAAGCCTTTCGTCCCAGCCATGGATTAGTCCTCTATCAATTTAACCCAACCTTACAGCTTCTTGAGCCTCCTCGTGAACGTTAAAAGCGCCATCAGCAGAAGCATTATTCGCGCTTTAGAGCACATCATTAACGTCAAGCGATGTAATTAGTCTCACATTACGCCTTATTTAGGCCGTTAAACGAACTCATCCACCCTTACTTTGAGAAATGACTTCTAAAGTCCATCGCGTTAATTACCTCAAATTTGCTCGCCTCCCTATAGTCTAAACGTAACGCCATTCACTTGTCAAAACGATCCATTTGAAAATGTGGTATTAGGACCTCGATGTTAAATGATGACGATGAGGGCTCTGTTTAAGCATAAGCCTGTGCGCCTTTATCGCCTCTTCACTTATATAGCCCTTTTAAAAGGTAAAAAGGCTTTTAAAAGGGCCGTGCTAACTATTAGCAAGTGCCTAGCCTCCCATAGATACTGTCATTATGATCGTCGGGTTCGCCGCTACGATCGCCGCTATTTTGGGAGTTATTTATAAATTTGGACGCTGGACTAAGGCTGTCGAGGGTCAAATGAATGATCTTCGATTTACCGTTAGAAGCCTTTCTTTAGTGCTCAAGACTATAGTTGATATATTTATCGAATTGCGGAAGAGATTATTAGGCCGTGAAGTGATTACTTTAGATATGGTAATTGATATTCTTAGCGAAGCTTCTGAAAGAGTTTCAGAGAGCGTAATAGAAACGTACTTTTCAATATATGGTGAAAAATCAGGCAATCCGAACGTCCACAAGGAACGTAGAAAGAGGGAGCTTTTAGAAAAGGCACGACAAAGGCAAATTTCTTATGCTGAAGCGGAGGAGCTGAAGAACATCTTAGAGGATCAGAAAAAGCGACACGAAGCCAGTGGGGACATCGTCGGAGCGATTCTTTTGGGATTATTGCTCTTGTTCGTACTGGCCATTCTAGCTGGTTTTCTCAAGGAGGGGAAAGGATAGCTTTAGATGAAGCTATGGAAGACGTCCCAAGTCCTGAGCGACTCATGCGTTCCATCTAGGCCCTCTCAGAGCGAAGAAACCCTCATTGAAGGTATCTTCATAAGCGCCAAGCCGTTCGTTATAACTTCAGAATACTTCGACTTCACCGCCTTCTTCCTCCTTGAAGATGCCTCCCAGCATTTCAGCCTTCTTTTTATCAAATACAACTAAAGCTATTAGAGAATCTCATCTCTTCATTCACGATACCCAGAGCCACCTTCCCTTTATGTTTATATTTACCTCATTGGCATACTATGAACCACGTAATCGAGCTTCAATATCAAACAATATACTCATAGATAAGGTTGGTATGCCTCTTATCTTAAGCATAGACAATGACATAGTGGACATAAGTATTTCAAAACAGTTGTATGCTCAACTATCCTCCTTAGGCTAAGGCCCTTAAATACGTTCGGAGCGTAACCATGATGAAAAACCCTTATCTATCGGGACGTCTCTTAAAAGCGCTAGCGTGAAGGAGGACGTGTCGCTCCAACCGAAGAGAACATCGTTACAACTCTATCGATTAAAAAAGTTACTGGATTTTTTGGCAAGCAAAGAGGGAAGGGGAACGGAGTTAATCTCTCTATACATTCCGCCGGGTCGCCAAATCAGCGACACCGTGGCGATGTTAAGACAGGAGTACGGAACGGCTTCTAACATCAAGTCCGATACGACGAGGAGGAACGTTCAAGACGCGCTTGTAAAGGTTATGCAACGCCTTAAGCTCTTTAAGGAGGCGCCTGAGAGCGGGCTCGTTATCTTCTGTGGAGCTATTCCACAAGATGGAGGGCCTGGAAGCGAGAAGATAGAAACTTACGTAATAATACCGCCTGAGCCGATCGACGTTTACTTATACCGTTGTGACTCAAGGTTTCACATAGAGTACTTACAGGAGCAGTTAAAGGAAAAGGAAGCTTATGGAATAGTCGTCATGGACGCTAGCTCGGCGACGATCGCTATATTAAAGGGCAAGAGGGTCGAAGTGGTGGAAGAGATAACCTCTGGCATCCCTGGGAAGCATAGGGCTGGAGGTCAATCCGCTAGGCGCTTCGAAAGGTTAAGGGAGATGAGGCTCATCGAATATTATTCCAGAGTTGGAAGGCATGTGAACGAGGCATTTTTAAGCGTGCCGGAGTTAAAGGGGATCATCATAGCAGGGCCAGGGCCTACGAAGTATGAACTTCAAAAAGGGGATTATCTTCACTACTCATTAAAAGATAAGGTTGTTGGAATAATAGATACGGCGTACTCGGATGAGCAAGGGGTTGAAGAGGTAGTCGAAAAGGCGCCTGAGATAATACAAAGGGTTCGTTACGTTGAGGAGAAGCAAATAGTTCAAGAGTTCTTATATCATATCGGACATGATACAGGCTTAGCGACGTACGGCGAGGTTGAAGTTCGAAAGGCTTTGGATGCAGGGGTCGTGAGGACGTTATTGCTATCCGAGGACTTAGAGATCCTTTGCGTGACGGTTCAATGCAGCTCGTGTGGATACGTTGAACGTCGCTCTATGAGAAGCGTCGACGTATTGAGCTTCAAATACGGCTTGGCAAAGGGATCGTGCGTGAGTTGCGGAGCTCAATCCATTTCGGCCATCGAGACGGAGGAATTAATCGAGGATTTAGCGAAAATAGCCGAAGGACAAGGGGTTAACGTAGAAGTAATCTCTACGGAGACGGAAGAGGGGCAGATGTTGAAGAAGTCATTCGGAGGAGTTGCAGCGATACTTCGCTTCAAGCAAGGTTAACGCTTAATGCTTCCTTGACGTTAACGCTCAATCATAATACGAACTTCAGGATGACCTTCAACAACCTTACCCTCGCCTTCCTTTAATGAAATTATTAACTCTTGAGATTTACAAGCACCTATTACATCATCCTTTGCTAATGTAATTATATCGATTAGCTCTTCACTAGAGGTATAAACTATTAACCTCCTTATCGAAGTATTAAGTGGCATTCTTCTCTCAGCCTTATGCTTTCTCACTTCACTAATCAAAGCCAAGATTAAATCACCATGACGTTCAACTATTTCATTAATAATTCCTTCATCAACTATTGGCCATGGAGAAATATGAATACTCTTATAACCCTTATCTTCCGCATACATAACTTGATAAATCTCCTCAGTAATATGTGGCATAAATGGTGCTAATAATTGTAATACTTTGTAAATGGCATTATATAATGCAAATTGTGCAGCTCTTCTTTTACCTTCACCATAAATTTCCAACCTATAAAGTCGATCCTTTACAGCTTCAATATACTTATCGCAAAGGACATGCCATGTGAAATTTCGAACTTCTTCTATCGCTACATTAAATTGACAATTCTCTAACGCATCAGTTACCCTCTTTACGACTCGTTCAAGCTTGCTTAATAACCACTTATCCAAAAGCTGAAGTTCAATGCCCTTCTCTAACTTCGAATCGTAATCCATTAAGTGATAGCTTGCGAATCTAGCTGCGTTCCACAACTTCCTTATGAATCGACGGCCGTATTCAACGTCTGGCCAACGGAATGGGATATCGTAGCCCGTTGCTCCACCTGCTAAGGCCCATTGCCTCGTTGCATCGGCGCCGTATTTATCGATAACCTCCGGGGCAGCTACATAATTACCCTTAGACTTACTCATCTTCCTACCGTCCGAGCCTAACACCATCCCGTTTATCAAGCAGCTCTTATACGGCCTTTCGTTGAAAAGGGCTAGATGATGAACCATTAAGTAATAAGCCCACGTCCTGATGATGTCGTATCCCGATGGATGTAAATCCGCTGGGAAAAGCTTACGCCAACCTTCTCGATCTGGCCAACCAGCGTGAATAGCGCACGTTAACGATGAGTCAAACCAAGTGTCTAACACGTCTCTTTCGGGGATGAACTCGAAGTGACCGCACTTCGGGCACTTCTCCACCTTAGGGGGCTCAACCCTAGGGTCTATCGGGAGCCAATTCGCTTCAGCGATGATGACCTCCTTGCACTTGCCGCAGTACCAAATCGGGATGGGGGTGGCGAAGACCCTTTGCCTTGACACTACCCAATCCCAATCTAAAGAACGAGCCCAATCGATTAATCGATGCTTCATATGATCTGGATACCACTTAAGCTCTAAGGCGTTCCTTTCGACTTCATCGGTAAGAGCCCTCGTCCTCATAAACCATTGCTCCCTTTCTAAGATTTCAATCGGAGTTCCACACCTCCAACAAACGCCTACTTCTTGTTGAATATACTCAACTTTTTTCAATAATCCCTCGTTCTTTAAATCCTCAATTACAGCCTTTCTTGCTCCTTCTATAGTCATATTTGCATATTTTCCAGCTTCCTCATTTATCTTTCCATCATGAGTAATACACATAATAATTGGTAATTGATTTCTCTTAACGACCTTAACATCTGCCTTATCACCATATGTACATATCATTACGACGCCTGTACCAAACTTCGGATCAACTGATTCTTCAGCTATAATCTCTACCACCCTCTTCACAATAGGCACTATGATTCTTTTTCCAATATATGATCGATATCTTTCATCAAATGGATTTACAGATACAGCAACGCACGCTGATATAAGCTCCGGCCTCGTTGTCGCTATTATTAAACTTCCACCTTCCACAAGCTCAAACTCCATATAGTATAAAGCTCCATCTCTAGATTCATGCTCTACTTCAGCATCTGCAATTGCTGTCTCACATCGTGGACACCAATTAATTGGATGCATTCCTCTATATATGAACCCATTTTTATAAAGAGTAATGAATGATAATTGAGTTCTCCTCCAATAATTTGGATCCATTGTTTTATATTCTATCATCCAATCCACTGAACAACCTAATCGAATAATGGCATTTTTCATTATATCAATATATTTACTTACGAGTTGCTCACAAAGCTTGCGAAACTCTTTCGGATGAACTTCAGCCTTCCTCATACCATAGCGCTCTTCTACTTCTACTTCAGTTGGAAGACCATGGCAATCCCATCCTTGTGGAAAAAGTACGTTGTAACCTTTCATGCGCTTATACCTAGCTACGACGTCAAAATACGTCCAATTTAAAACGTTCCCCATATGGAAGTCTCCAGAGGGATAAGGAGGAGGAGTATCAATAGTAAACGTCGGCTTAGTCGTATCTTCCCAATCAAAACGATAAATGCCCGTCTCCTCCCATTTACGTTGCCACTTCTCCTCTACTTTGATTATATCGCATTCCTTAGGTAGGACCTTCACGTAAACCATCTCCTCTCAACTAGCGGCTATACGCAAATGCACGATAGATAATGCCTTTCAGCTTAAAAACCTCTCCAATCCCTCTCGCCTTTTGCGACGGACGTCAAGGGCTTCGATCTTATCGTTAACGACTATGCTCATCCCATCGAAGGCCGCTATAGTCCTTACGCCCGTCTTTCGTTCGATGATCTTTGCTTCATTCATCGGCTTTCCTAAGATCATCTTCGTCCCGAAGTGCGTTATAACGGCTGCCTCCGGACAAGATTCGCTCACGATCTTAACAGCGTCGTCCGTCGTCATATGGCCCTTCCAAGGCCTGCCGGACGGCCTCATGACGCAAAGGATGAGCAACCTAACCCCTCGGTAGTAATTACCGATCCCCTCGAAGTACTCGGTGTCGCTTGTATACGCGACATCGCCAACGCCCTCGCTTTCGATTCTAAAGCCCACGGTGTCGGGATCGGTGTGATGCGCCTCCGTTGCCAAAACGTTCAACCCCTCGACTTGAAATGAAGAGCCAAGCTCGGCCTTAACGAGGTATTTCGGCGCCGATTGATGGTACTTCGAGATCGAAGGGCCGCAGACCTCATTCCCGACGAGGACGCTTTTAGAGGCTGCCAATAGCCCTCGCTTCTTCGTCACGCCGTACGTCATCGCCTCGATTAGGACTTCTGCATCATCATAATGGTCCAAGTGGCTATGCGATACCAATAAGGCGTTTATCTTCCGCGGGTCAAGCCCTTCGGCCAGAGAGTAAACTATGGAGCCAGGGCCTGGGTCTAGGTGAAGGTTTAAGCCTTCGGCGAGGATGCGAATCCCCCCTGTTTTACGCTTTTGGGTAACCGTGGCGAACCTTCCGCCGCCAGTCCCGAGGAATACTATCTCTAGCTTCAATGCTGAACAACTTAATAGTTAATCAACTTAAATTTGTCCTTTTCCGTTAACCGTAACGATTCGCCTCCATACGATCTTCTTCGAAAAACCTTACAACGCTTCAAGAGCGCCTTAGCCATCCTTTATAAGGCTCGAAGGTACGTGCAGCCTGTCAGAAAAACGCTTAGGCATTTTCTGACTTCCCCATCACAGCCTTCGGGCCCCCTTTCAGCTATCTCCCGAGCTTAGCTATGAGCTTGTTCACAGCGAAGGCTCATGAAGCCTTAAAGCTGCATAACCTTAACCTTAGAAACCTACTTAAGCTCCTTCAAGATGCTATGATTCGCTTCAGATACGGCGTAGGCCTTGTATGGTCATCTACTATAAGTACCACTTTAAACCTTGGCTTAGCAGCTTAACGTAACCTTTCACTATGAATAGGACTTTCTAAAACGTCTCTTACTACTTCATAGGACCCATGCTTCAGAACTCCTTAAGCTATAGCTCCATTATCTAATAGGAATAGCTTCTCTATCGGAATTCCTTCGATGTCTCACTTACTATTATTAGATACAATCGATTATAGAAATTCTAAACGTACTGTCTAAAAATGTTATGGAGAACCTTCAGCAATATAGGTAAAAATTAAGATAGTCCGAGCTGTTTAAGTAACTTCTCCTTAACCCCTCTATGAATTATCTTTCCTGAGCCAGTTCTAGGAAGCTCTTCAGCCTTCATGAAGAACACCTTCTTAGGCTTCTTATAGCTCGTAATTTTGCCAGTACACCAATCTATAACCTCCTTCTCCGTAAGCTTAGAGCTCTCCCCTGTCACTACAACGGCAGTTACCGCTTCACCCCACTTCTCATCTGGAAGACCTATTACACAAACTTCTACCACGTCAGGACTTTGGGCGATCACTTGCTCCACTTCAGAAGGAAAGACTTTCTCCCCTCCAGTGATTATCATATTATCCTTTCTATCTACAAGGTAGATGTAGCCCTCTTCATCCCTCATAGCCATATCTCCAGCGCTAAAGTAGAGCTTATCGTCTATAACCCTGAAGGACTTCTTAGTCTTCTCAGGGTCTTTATAGTAGCCATCAAACATCATAGAACCTCTAGAGTAAAGCTCACCAATCATTCTGGGTTCGGTAATAACATTCCCTTCATCATCCAGAAGTTTTATCTCATAAGTACAGAGGGTCTCTCTACCTATTGAGCCCACCTTCCTTAATTGATCCTCATGCTTTAGTATAGTCACTATGCCAGCCTCAGTAGAGCCATAGGCCTCTAAAAGCTTAACATGAGGCATCCACTTCAGTATACGCTCTTTAATTGGACCTCTCACTGGAGCTGAAGACGTTAAGAGTACTTTAAGGGAGCTTACGTCATACTTCTTCTTAACATCTTCAGGCAAATCTAAGAGGAGCTTATAGTGCGTAGGTATTAACGAAATGAAGTTTATCTTCTCTCTATTCACTATCTGGAGGAGTTCTTCAGGATCAAATCCTCTATCCCTCCCTATAAACTGAGAGCCTCCTATGTAAAGCCAGAGGAGGCCATAAAATGTGGAGTTCACATGAAACCAAGGCATTATAGTCATGCCGCACATATTTTCATCGAAGCCATGCTCTATAGCAAACACCGTATAAACAGCAGAATAGGAGCCATGAGACCTAACGCAGCCTTTAGGTAGGCCAGTGGTTCCGGAGGTGTAAACCTGGATCCAAGGGTCCTTAGGCTCGACGAGAACCTTAGGCCTCGTAGGTGAAGCGCTAGCTAAGAACGCCTCATAGTCCTCGTAGCCTTCAGGAACTGGCTTGTCAGTCCTTTTAACCACTACGTAGCCTTCCTTAATTACGTCCTCAAATTTTGCCTTAACTTGATCAACGATCGGCACAAACTCTTCCTCAACTATGACAACCTTACTATCAGCATGGTTAACGACATATTGAACCTCGCTTGAGACGAATCTCCAGCTTATAGGAGCTACAACCAAACCCGCCTTAGCTGCAGCACAATAGACATCTGCATATTCTTCACAATTTAACATCATCGTTGAAAACCTATCGCCCTTTCTCAACCCTAAGCTTAGGAGGGAGTTCGCTAGCCTGTTCACCCTTTCATTAAACTCCCTATAGTTAAAGGTCTTACCCCTCCAGTCTTTAACGGCCATCTTGTTAGGATACTTCTTCGCATTAACATCAAGTTGCTCACCAATCGTAAGCCATTCAGTACCCCTTTCATACCATGAGGGAACGTACTCGGGTATGGACGCTCTTTCGGACATTCAGATTTTTATCTATGACGCGACAATTTAAGTTTTTTCGGCTCCTTGGATTTCGTTCCCCCTCATGCTTAAGGGTTCCGTTAGACTTTGGTACCGAACTTAGCCACGCATTTTCGGACTTTGAGCCTTAGAAGGGGTCGTATGGAAGTGGATGCAACGATAGCTTTAAAGGGAGAAGCCTAGGAGGCTTGTAGCCGTTAGTGAGTGTACGTTAAGGCTAACGACAAGCAGCACTAGTCTATGTGGCGTTAAACATCGGTAGGGGCGAGCCACAGTTATGAAAGGACATATTCTATGAGGAATCCATAAGCATCCGAGCCCTTCTTAACGGAATTCCTAAAGCTATGTGAGGTGAACTCTAACTTCATAGCGGATAAGGCTCCACGGCTTAAAAACGTTAACGGAACTTACGCCTATGAGCCATAACTTCTACAAAACTTTCCACCTTCATCTTAATTTGCTCCTCTGAGAAGTAGCGCCAGTCTGTAGCATCTAGCTCTATTATAAGGCCCGGTATGCCGTGGCGATCGCGTAAGTAGTTCTTCATGTCTATGTTATCCACCGACATGAACCTACAGCCCCAGTTAGTGGGCATTATGAAGCCATCGAGGCTGTATCCTTTAACGAGATCGTCGAATAACCTCATTTTGAACTCTAACGTTGAGTTAGAGTATATAGTTAACTGCCTTTTAGCTATGCTTTCAAAGGGCTTAGAGGGGTCTAATCTGCCAGCCCAAGTAATGGTGGGAGTCTCTATCACCACAACTACCCCCAAGCTTTTTAAGTAATCGTAAAAGCCTAAGTTAAACCATGGAGGTAAATTATCCCATGCCACTCTATACTTCTCCTCAGGTATTACGCCTACTCCTTCCTTCACCTTAGAAGCTACCTCATCCTTGAGCTTGGTATAAAAGTCTACAGCTAGCCGGCTTCCTGGAGCAGCAAGTATGAAGAAGACGGCCGACCAAGCGTCCTCAGCCCCCATGGGACATGGTATAGCTTTACGTAACTCCATGATGTCCATCCATAAATCGTTAGCCTTAGCTGAAGTTTCAAAGGCCTTCTTCAAACTATTCTTATCCAGTTTAGTGTCAAGACATCTTTCCAAGAAATCTATAAGGCGCTCTATTTCAGCTACGTAAAGCTCTACGTACACTTCTTCCACTTCCTCCTTAGTAGCTCCAAATACATTATAAGGTACATCTAAGTAGAAGTAAGGGACTTTGAGCATTTTACTTAAGAATTGACTCCACTTTAAGTGCGTATCACATGATGTTGAAGCGGCTAAGATTAAGCTAGGCCTAGGCATACCGCCTAAAGGGGCTTCTTCAGGCCTTAAGAGGCTCCCTATGGTGTTTCTAGCGTAAGAGCAAAGGTCTTTAGAGAAGCCCTTCCTTTCAGCAACTTCACAGCATTTTACGGAGACCTTAAAGGCTCCTTGAATACAAGCGTATTGTTCAGGCCATATGGGGTATACGTCAAAAGCTTGAGCTATTTCCACGGGAAATGTTGAAAAAACCCAAGCTACAGGTTTACCCTCTTTACTAGCCTTATGTCCTCCTTCAAAGTAAGGTTTCACGTAATTCTTAAAGAAGCCCTTTGTAATTTCTAAACCTCTAGCACGTGAAGATCTAGCTATCAAGCTTTCACCTTAAGGATTCTATGAAGGCCTCCACTCTAGTCTTAAGAGGAGCCCACCATGCCTCTACATGGCTCCACTCTATTAAGGTCGCAGGTATCCCTATGTCCTTAAGCTCCTCCATAAGCATAGGGGCATCGAAAAGATATGTATCACAAAACTTTACGCAATATAAAATAACCCCTTCTACATGGTAACGTTTAATAAGCTCCTTGAGGTAAGCAAACCTTTCTTCACCATGTTGAGTGAAAGCACATGGAACCTTGTTAAGGTACCTCTCAGCTATAGCCTCTAGTGGAGGGGATGAGGTTTTAACTAAGCCCTCGAAGTACCTAGTCCCCGTACAAGTATCATCAACTACCACTATGCCTCCAGAGTCTTCAACCATACTTATGAGCTTAGCTTCATTATCTATTATGCTGCATGAGACTAAGACTCTAGGTCTATCTTTAAACTCACTCCTAAGCTTAGGAGGTTCCTTCACTAGCTCCCTTAAGCTTTTTAAAACCTCCTCCTTAGGATACGTAATAGAGTAAGCCAATATGTAGAAAGCCTCTACGCCTGTTAAAAGAGGCGGGTCTTCAGTCCTTAATTCATAAAGCTTACTTAAAAGTAAGCGTTCCTCGTTTAATAAGTTTATAGCCTTCCTCAACTCATCTTCAGGCACTTCAACCTTCAAGAATGTTTCCAAACTCTTCTTAAGCTTCTTCACTTCATAAAGGTATCGTTTGAAGGCATTAGAAGTCTTAGAGTGTGGTGTATTGAAGAAGTGAAGATAGGAGTAACTTAAATGAAGCTTCCATCTGTCGAAACACCTACCCATATTGTCACAGCTATTAGAGAAAATCACTCCATCAAGGTAATCATAATCGCCCTTAAGTGAAGCCTCTAAAATACTCCTCATAGTTGAACATATATTGACAGGTAAGTAGGAGTCAGCTCTAGGCGTACCTCCTAATGATCCGCTCACTTTAACTGGCATAGCGCCTGAAGCTATTAATAATTCCTCAGGTATATATGTACAAGTTAAGCCCATTAGGAGTTTACCTTCAGCCTTAAGCTTCCTACCCTTCTCATGCCTCTTAACGAAGGATTCTTTAAAGAATAAGGGTTCAACCATATTAGCCCCCTCGATAGAAGGACGTACTAATGGATTTAAGCTTTATCAGCTTTTTGGAAAACGCTAAACGCCATTTTATCCTTTAGCGTTTTCCGCGGTCTAAAAATAAATAAACAAGGCATTTTCATTCGCGCACGTGGAGGGCTTAAAGGTCGCGTGCGGCGTGTTCGGAGCCGCGGACTTCGAAGGTCGATCGGTTTTCCCGCTCATTTACTGGGGGTTAAGGGCTCAAAACCATCGAGGCCATCAGTCGTATGGCTTCTTAACGTACGATAGAGGATTTCACGTTCATAAGAGCTTGGGGTTGATACCGAAGTTGAAGGCCGGCGTAATGCAAAAGCAGCTTAAGCGTTTAATTGGACACGTAGGCATTGGAAACGTTAGATATACTACGTCAGGAGGAGCTGATGAGCGATCACTAATGAAAAATGCACAGCCAGTTATAGCAGAGTATGAGAGGAAAAAAGTTGCTATTTCATTTAATGGGAATGTAGTAAACATCATTCAATTGAAGGATGAGTTTAATAAATTGTTCTTAAATATTACGTATGAATCCGATATGGAGTTAATATGTTATGAAATTCTTAAGGGGATGTTAAAGGTTGGAGATTTAATGGAATCAGTGAAGGCTTGCATAGAGGAGCTGGAGGGCGCTTTCTCCGTCGCTGGCGTGACTGAAGACGGAACTTTCTTCGCTTTTAAAGACCCTTATGGCATAAGGCCCCTTTGCGCTGGATTTAGCGAGGACCGTAACGCTTACGCCGTCTCCTCTGAAAGCGTCGGGTTAGACATTAACGACCTTACGTTTGATTTCGAAGTGGAGCCAGGGGAATTAATCGTCGCTACGAACGATGGCTTCGAACGGAGTAAGCTCGTTAGCGGTAGAAGGAAGGCCTTTTGCGCTTTTGAATTCGCTTATTTCGCAAGGCCTGACTCCCGCCTCGGGGATAAGTACGTTTACGAAGTTAGGGAGGAGTTCGGAAGGAATCTAGCTTCGGAGTACGCAGACGTAGCGAGGGGTGTTGACGTAATCCTTTCCATGCCTGAGACGGCTGAGGACGCTGCGCTAGGCCTTCATGAGGCGACTGGCTTAAGGTGGGAACGAGCTTTACGAAGGCATCGCTACGTCACGGAGAGGGCGTTCATCCTCCTGCCGGCTGAACGATATGAGACCGTTGGGAAGAAGGTAAACGTCCTCGCCTCGAAGATACGTGGAAAACGCGTAATCGTAGTAGACGATAGCATCGTTAGAGGGGATACGACAAAGGTTATCGTAAGGAGGTTGCGTAAAATGGGCGCTAAGGAGGTTCACTTGTTCATAACGTTCCCACGAATTAGAGGACCTTGCTTTTATGGAATTGATATGGCAACTTATAGTGAGTTGATTGGCTCAATGCATGAGCCACATGAAATAGCTGAGATAGTAGGTGCAGATAGCGTAAATTATCAATCTGTGAATAATTTTGTAAAGGCAACCGGATTTAGTGAAAATGAGCTTTGCTTAGGTTGCGTAACGTTAAATTATCCAACGCCATTAGCACAAAAGCTTGCAGATGAAGGGTGGAAGAGAGTTCAAGAAGGGCAAGTAGAAGTAGGGAGATTATACGAGTGTAGTTAAAACCTTTAAAAGTATTGTTAACTATAACTTTTTAATCTTCAGCTAACCTTTGGACTATTTTCGCTTCGACGAAAATCAACCTCAAGCCTTGCGAGAAAGGGAACCTAGGGTTTCATAGCTATAACTCATTATGCCTTCCCCAGATGAACCTCTTCTTCCGCTGCTCCTCCTCAATCAGCTCCTTTAAATCCCCCTTCGCAAGGCCTCTTGACGGCCGATTAGGATCTATCGATAGCTGACCCCTTATGCCTGCAGGCCAGCCCTTCCGAAAAAGCGAAGATGAGGCATCGATCAAATCGAGGTAAAGAGGGCAGATCATTCAGCTTTATCTAGATCAAGAAATTTACGGCATCCTGAGATAATATTCTCTTATACTGTTCCATAAAGGACTCCACCAAGAACGTGGGGGAGTTTTGTATGCATTACTACATTACAAGGCGTTTCCTTTAAGCTATTTTTGCTTTTCTTAATATTAAAGCGCGCCGACCACGTTGATTTTCCATAGCAAGTTCAAATGGTTACCAACTTTAGTCAGGAGGGAACCTACGTGTACCACTTTTGACCAATTTATTCCATCTCAGGCTTAAGTAAGTTGTAGGAATTTAGGCGAGTAGTGAATTTATGGATAACTCAGCGGGCTTTCTTCAAAGGTTCCTCTTATTACGTCTAGTTTCCTTATAACAGACTTTAATCTTAACAGCCATATGAAAGAGCTTTATGCAATGTAAAGATAATTAACTATGCGGCTTCGAACCTTTTAAGTTCAAATTATTTTAACCTAAATGATCCTCATCGCTGTCCTTTAAATTAGCCGTACAAAACTACCACGCTTGTGCTGAGAACAGGAAACGTCATCACTTCCATCAAGTTTCTTAAAATGTGAAATGCCTAGGCTTCTATGGCAAAGTCTAGAATAGAAACCGCTTATTAAGCTTAATATTAAGCATACAAGAAATCTTCAACAATCTAGCATGAAAGCAATTAAAACCTTAAGAAAAAGTCAAAGGATGAATCGCAAATTCTATTGCATACATGGCACTTATTGCAGCATAAATTAGTAGCAAAGTCTGCCTAGGCTTTATAAGCTTTTATAACCTTAGAATTAATCCCTTATGGCTTGCTAGGAGTGAAAGCTATATATTTTGCTAAAGCCGATGCTACCCAGGGTAATAAATTAACTTACTCTGCTTGCAAACCTCACTAAGTGTATATAAGCCTTAATCGGATTTATTTTCCTCATAAGTTTTCGTTATTTTCTTCTTGAAAAGAAACTCTAATTGAGACATGACTTTAACTTCATATTTTTTAAGCAATTTCCTTGCTTTTTTATCACTTGTAATCACTATGTCTGCATTTATTGTCTTCGCTAAGTTTACAAGATGAGAATCATCTATTTCCTCAGGAAGAATTCTAACAAGTTCCTCATCCCTTTTCATGATAAGCTGACCTTGCTCTTTTAAACGATCTAACTTTCTCATGACTGATAGTGGTGATAGACCTTCTTCTCCAATATGCCTTTCATACTCATCACTTAATCTTCTGCAAAGGGCTACAGTGATCTTCTCCTGCTTTGCTTTATTAATAATACACTCTCCTAAGTACTTCTTAAGGAAGGAACAAGCATCGATTACCACGGTTTTCTTCATTCATACCTTACTCGGAATAGTCTCTTCCCATTCTCTTAATAACCTGCGCTCAACTTCAAAGAAAGATGGAATATAGCCTTTAATGTAACCATACTCGTTTAACATTAGTTTCCTTGCAAAGGTACCTTTACTTCCTTTCTCGATCTCATAGACTGCTATAAGGTCATTTGGATCTTCATAAGGGCCCTCTTTAATAGCTAGCTTTACGGCCCTACTTAATGCCATAGGCAGTATGGTACTGTGAGTAGTCGCAATTATTTGCTTACCAAATTTAACTGCGTCATAAAACATTAAAGGCAATTGCGATACCGCTTCCGGATGAAGGCTTATCTCAGGTTCTTCTATCAATATCAAACCTTGATGAGGCCAGAACAACTGACAGATTACACTTAATGCCTGTCTGGCTCCATGACTTGCTTGTGCTAACTCAAGCACCACGTTTAATTTGTCATCCTGATAATCAGAGCCAAGCTTATGTGAGCCTCGGAATCCAGCATATAAATCTATGATTCTTAAATCACTAGCCCATCTTTTAACGGCGTCCCATTCTTCCCTATATCGTCTTGAGCTAGATAGAATTGATAAACATTCGATTAAATTTTCTCCTGCTAATCCCATCTCTCTAGGGCTCTTTGAGTCATCGCCATAGTAGGGCGTTCTTCCTCTTATTGGAGAAAGAAGTGCAACTCTACTGACGTAGTTATGTACTAACTCATTCTGTATTAACTTGACAATTCTCATAGAAAGTTTGGAGCGTGGCTCACATTCTTTAAGCTTTTCCTCATCCTCCTTTGGAGCAGATAACATAAAGGCTCCTGGACTTAATAGATGAGGGTTACTTGCGTATATCTCCTTATATTCTTCAGGTTTAAGAACCATGTACTTACCTTCAGCTAGGCCTATTCTAAGCACGGTTTGATCATTTATACTGACTTCCTGGGCTGCATATTCATGTCCATATGCTATCTCCCAACTTAAATAGGAATTTTCCCTTATCGTGATTCCAACTTCGCTAGCTAGATATTGTAATTCTTTAAAAGAATCGGTTGGAATGGTAGAGATAATCTTAAATATTATCGGATTTTTAGAAGACGCTTTATGAAAAATCATGTCTTCATTTTCATACTTAGGCTCTATTGCCCACAAACTATGGATATATGCCGTTCCTGTCAATATTCGTGACAGCCTCCATATTGCTTCAAGAATGTTAGACTTTCCTGAGCCCGTGAGCCCGAAAAGTAGCGTTATTGGCTTAAGCTCTAACTCCACCCCAGGCTCACTACCTATGCTTTTGAAGTTTTTTACTACGAGCTTAACTAGCATGCCTCATAACTAAAGGAACGAACTGACTTAAATCCGTATCTGAAGCAGGAGTCATCACGCTTACGCATGATCTCCGAGAAGCCGTGAAGATTGAAGCGTTAAACAAGGTCTAACTCTCACGCAGGCGGTAGGGGCTGCGTTACGGAAGTGGCTTGAGCTTTCTGATGCGGAGAGAAAGAAGAGAGCCGAAGGAGGAGGATGGCTACGCCAAAACCACCTTTTTAACGCGTGCTAGAGGCGGAAACCAAAAGTTTAGACTGGGAATTCAGAATATCAGATTTCCACGTACTTCCTTAATTGGATATTCCTTTTTCCCTTTCCCATATAACAGTTCTCTTTCAAGCTTGAAGCTGAATACTTTCATTGACTAAAGTTAGGCTTCTATGTAGAAGAGGGACGTCATCAGGAAACCGATACATGAACTTTTCACATGACTATTCTGCTAACTCGCACTGTTAACGACAAAGCCTTCTTCTCCTCGGCATTCGTCTAAGATATGTAGATCTGCTAAGTATCTTATTGCTCCTTAAGGAGATGACTAAGCGGAATCCCTCGAATTCGGGTTCAGCCCTCTTTGTCCCTAGCACTACCAGCACTGGCTCGCCAGCCCTTGTACAATACCTTGAAGCTACGACTTCTGGACTATCATCAGGCTTAAAGAACTCCTCAATACATTCGCAATACCCAACAACTCCCTGACGATAAATGCGTAATTCTCCATCATAATTCTCTAAAGTGAACTCTTCATTCTTCCAAAATGCTAGCTTGACCATCATTACCTTGATATTAGTGAGCTGGCTTTAATAGTTTTCTATATATCTCTTAAGCTCGTCAAAAATCCGTAAGGAGAGGGCGGAGGACTTAACGCTCGCCCCTAGGTCATCATTGCCGAACCTCGTTGAGAGGGACCTCATTCCGATGGAGAGTTAACCAGCTTGGCCTGAACTTCATCTAAATCCCACGACCTTAGATACTGGTCCACATCAGTAGGCGTTGCAGGGGAAACCTGCTACTGCACTCTCAGTCATATGATCATAAAATGGGGGAGAGCTTGGATTAACCTTCGGCTATGAAGGTGCGTTGCTATAGTGCCGGAGCCAGTGGTCCAAGAAGCCACCACGCATGAGGTAGACCATTAAATGATCTGTAGCAATTAATTGTACTACTTGAGGAGGCGAGCATTGTGCTTTGTGTATAACTTCCTTCTTGATTATCACTATCGACTCGGGTATTATCTCCCCTATTGTTCCGAGCTCATTTCTTCCTATTTCCCTCAACTTTGCCTCAAATTCTATATAAACACTTGTTCCATTGGGGAAATGTATGTAAGTTATTCCATACACCCTAGGACCCTCTGTATAAATGCGAAATATATGCTCTTTAGGGCTCTCTGCGGGGTTGCTAGCAACTAAAGGGGCATTGGTTCCTGCAAGAGTAGTGATGAAGATAACGACGGAGATTATGGCTGCTAATTTCTTGAACCGAGACAATAGATTCCCTGAGAGGGAATCTCCGAGAGGCTTGCCCGATATAAACCTTTCGGTTTTTCCTTTGCTTTACTTTTCATGGCGTTAATCAAGAGCTTGTTGACCTAAAGGCTTAATACCCCTTAGGAAATGATAGCGCTGGACATATTCAGCTTATAATGCCCTTGACATTGAACATTATACCAAAGGCTGTAACAGCCTTTCTTAAACGAAAGGTTAACGATATCGAGTTTAAGGCCGTAAGCTGTTAAGAGATCCGTCGATATTCGCTAATGACTTTTAGTTAAGTAGTCGATTAAGCCCTCGAATATAAGCTTTCCATCGCCGTATTGTGGAATCGCTTTTTCCCTCGTCCAATTCGGCTGTTGCCATACGTAAAAGGCTCTCTCCGGGTGAGGCATTAAGCCGAATACGAGCCCGCTTGAATCGCAAATCCCAGCTATATCATGAAACGATCCATTAGGGTTAAATGGGTAATCCCCTTCCGCCGGCTCTCCATTCGGGCGGCAGTATCGCAGGACGAGTTGATCGTCTTCGCAAAGCTTCTTCAAAAGCTCTTGTTCCCTCTCCTTCGAGAAGGTGAGCCTCCCTTCGCTATGGGCGATAGGCATCCGTAGAACTTTGCCCTTTGGGATCTTCCGCGTGAAAACGCACTTCCCTGAGCTCTCATGACGAACGTAAACCCATCGACAATTGTAACCAGGCGGGATGTTCGGAGCTAACGTCGCCTCAGGCCTTGCCTCGCCGAGATCCGGCAACAACCCCATTTCGATTAAAACTTGAAAGCCGTTGCAAATCCCGAGGACTGCTTTACCCTTTGATACGAAGGCCCTTATCTCCTTGCCGAGCTTCGCCTCCAGCAACTTCGCCCAAACTGCTCCAGCTCTAACGTAATCCCCAAAGGAGAAGCCGCCGGGGATTATTAATGCATCATAATTAGTAAGCTTATCCTTTCGTTTAACTATTTCATTCATATGCAAAACATCAACTTTAGCGCCTAGTTCTACAAGAGATCTTTTCGTTTCAGCATCACAATTCGTTCCACCAACTCGTATCATTAGAATCTTAACTCTCTTACTCACTATCAAACCCTCTCTAAAGTAGACTTCCAAGCTTGCAATAACTCATTGATACTTAAATCAATAATCACATCCTCCATACTATAAATACAAAGACGTGGACTAGATGTAACCATGCCTATTAACGCATAATCGCAATTCCTCATTAAGCTCTCGAACTCATCTCGATCCTCCTCAGAAACTTCCGTTAAGAACCGACTATTAGACTCGGAGAAGAGCATGAAATCTTCCCTTTCTACGTTGACCCTTGGCACGTCCTTAAGCCTTAGCTCCAATCCATATCCTCCGCTGAAGGCCATTTCAGCGGCTGCTACAGCCAGCCCTCCTTCTGAGAGGTCATGACAAGCTCTTACGAGGCGCCTTTTGATCGCCGTAGATATGGCTCTCATCGTCTTACGGGCTTTAGCAGGCCTAACCCTCGGGACCGTCCGTCCGATGAGGCCCTTAATTCGATAGTACTCTGATCCCCCGAGCTCCGGGTAGGTCAAGCCGATAACGTAGATCAAATCCCCTGGACTTTTCACGTCTACGGATACCACCTTCCTCACGTCGTTAACGATGCCTACGGCCGTCATCAAGAGCGTCGGCGTAACGGGGCCGAGGGGCGACTCGTTGTACAGGCTGTCCTTACCCGATACGAACGGCGTCCCAAAGGCCTTCGCGAAGTCGTAGCACGCTTTACAAGCCCTGACGAGGGCCCCAAGCCTATCCGGCTTTTCAGGGTTCCCCCACGTGAAATTGTCTAAAAGCGCGATCCTGCTCCCCCCGACCGCCACGTTATTCCGAATGGCCTCGTCGATGGCGGAGGCAGCCATCCAATACGGGTCTATCTTCCCGTAACGCGGGTTCATCCCGCACGATATCACCAAGCCCCTCCAAGAGCGATCCAACGGCTTGATCACTACGGCGTCGTTCGGCCCTCCAACGTCGCCTTGAAGCGGCTTTAAGACGGTATTGCCTTTGACCTCATGATCGTACGTTCGGATAACCGGCTCCTTGCTCGCTACGTTAGGCGAGGAGAGAACCCTAAGAAGCTCTTCGCCTAAGTCCTTCGGCTTCGGCGGTGCCAGCTCGTTAAGGCGAGCTGGCTTCCAAAAGGCCCTTCGTTCGACCCTAGGGGGCTCGAAGAGAAATGGCACTTCTAGCTCCGCCACTAGCTCGCTCTCGTAGTAGATCCTCAACGTGCCGTCGTCGGTGTAATAGCCGATTGAAGTCGCCTCAACATCCTCGCTTTCGAATATGTTCAAGGCGGCTCGTAAGTTCTTAGGCGGGACTGCCAAGAGCATTCTCTCTTGGGATTCCGACACGTAGATCTCCCAAGGGGCTAAGCCCATCTGCCTTAACGGAACCTTTTCTAGCTCAACTATCGCGCCGAGCTTAAACCGATGGGCCATTTCGCCAATCGCACACGAAAGGCCTCCTCCTCCTAAGTCGGTAATGGCTGATGCCAATCCCCTATCGCGAACCTTCAACACGGCTCTCTTGAGCTTCTCCTCCTCGAACGGGTTGGCTATTTGAACGGCCGGTCTAGCGAGCTCCTCAGACCTCTCCGTTAGCTCGGCTGAAGCGAACGTAACCCCATGTATGCCATCCCCGCCGGTTCTTCCTCCGGCTAAGACGATGACGTCGCCAGCTCTTACGTCGCGCTTGTACTTCTTCAGCGGAAGGATCCCTACGCATCCGCAGTAAACGACGACGTTTCCTACGTAACCTTCGTCGAAGTAAATCGCCCCGCTAACGGTTGGAACGCCTACGTTGTTCCCGTAATGGCCTATGCCAGCTACGACCCCTTTGTAGAGGTAACGCGGATGCTTGACCCCTAAGGGCAGCCTCTCGTGCGGATGATTCAACGGCCCGAAGCATAATACGTCCGTGCAAGCGATCGGATCCGCCCAAACGCCTAAGACGTCTCGAATGACACCTCCTACCCCTGTCGCAGCACCTCCGAATGGATCGATTGCCGAAGGATGGTTATGCGTTTCGACCTTTACGGCTACGCCGTACGCTTTCGTGAATCGCACTATGCCAGCGTTATCCTCAAAAGCTGAAAATAACCAACGAGGTCTTAGCTCC
>WUQV01000173.1 GCA_009889585.1 Candidatus Bathyarchaeota archaeon
AACCATTATGTTGCACTCTTTAAGCATTGCCTCGCCGATGACTTCTTCTAATGATTTACCTTCACGCCCTGCCCTTTCTTTAAGGGCTCTTAAAATCTCATCTGGAAGCTCTATGGTTATCGTTGGCACGAGCCCCTCACCCAATGCCAACTGGTAAGAGTGCCAATTAAGGCTTTAAGGCGTGAACGTTCAAAGATGATAAGCACATGGACGAGGATCTAACGGAGTACGCCAACAGCATCGAGGGAATAGATTCAATGCGAACCCGTCCCAAGGTAATTTAGGTTACTCTCGACCCTTTCGCCGTCGAGGCTGAGATTCCGATTAAAAGGGCTATGGTTAAGATGGCTGAGGCTACGCCTTCTTTTCTAAAAAGCGCTTTAAGGATTAGGGACATGCCTTAACGCGTCGCAACGTCACTTTCATTTCTCATATTATTTCTAAAGTCGGAGGATACCTCTTAAACCCAACTTTTCCCTCTTTTACATCTACGAATATTTCATAGGGCTCCATGATATCCATGCCTATTATTAAGTCGTGTCTAAGCCCCTCTACAACCCCAAATACATGGCTTAAAGGAAGCTCAAATCCAGCTATCATGACTCTAGCTATTAATTCACCAACCATGAGTACCTCAGCGTTTTCAACCGCTAATAAAACCCCTTTAGCCTCATCGTATTTTTCATAACCTAATTCATCGGAGAACTTAAGGCTTGCAAAGCTCTTCATGGCCCTCGTATCAAAAAGGGCATCTACTTTAACACACTTTTCCTTTACGCGTAAAGTAACCTTGCTAATAACTCCCTTAACCAACGAGGGGCCTCCTAGCTACAGCTTGATTACTCTCTGCAAATCCTTAAGACTATGCGCTTAACCCTCCCCTCTTCGACTTCCGAGGCTACATATATCGGGAGCTTCAGCTTAGCCGCTACGATACAGGCTGCCATGCTTGCCTCCAAAGAGCCTAAGACCTTTTTAAACCTATGGGCCCCTATTGAGCTCCTAGGGCTTCTAACCTCAATTACTACGTCTTCGCCTTCTACGACTTTAACGGATTCGCAAATCTCCGTTAAATCCACTAACAGCCCTGAGAGAGCGGTCTCCAAGCTCGACGGTTCTTCGAGCTCTACGAGCTCTGAGGAAGGGGGCTTGAGCGCTACGTACGACTTGCCTCCTATTTCCTCGAATAGGCCTTTAGTTCGAACGGGCGCCTTAGGAGGGCCTAAGCCTTCGCTTAAAGGGACGTAAACGTGAACCTTCCCGTCCCCCCCAGTACGTAATAGCCCTTATTCGACATATCGAGCTCCTCTAATAGGGCTTCTAAATTCATCAAGGAGCCCTCTATCAAAGCCCTTACCGCCCTCTTAGGCATGGGGCTAACGGGGGTTATAGCGATCGATAAGCCCAATATGAGAGCCCCTATTCCTAAGGCTATGAGGGGTATGCTATAGATTAAGGCATAAGATAATAGCGAAAATAATGCTCCAAAAGAAGCTAAGGTTATTCCAAAGGCGTTAAATCTATCCAATTTGGGCTTCCATCCTCTTTAATCTCTAGATAAGTCTTTCTACAAGTTTTACGAGCTTCTCTATGTATCCCACCCCAGCCTTTACGAGCTTTACGCTTAGCCTCGCCTCATGGAAGCCCTCTACGTGTAAAAACCATGCACCATGCCATTGATCGCGTACTTCTGGGCCTATTCTCTTCAAAAGCTCTTCGACCGCGTTAAAGATAATCATCGCTGTCCACCTTCCTTCTTGATCAATTCATCATATTCGATAGCTCATGCACCATCGCAAGCACTTTAACGGCTTCTTCAGCGGCTTTATACAGCTTCTTTGAAGCCTGCACGAGGTCCTTTGCTGGTGGTATCGAGCATGTGATCGCTTATGCGCTTGGCTTTTTCATTGTGTAGCTTTAATTGTTTACGTATGAAGTCGGGATTTACCCCTTCTCCCCTCCTCAAAAGCTCATCGAGGTTAGATGTTACATAAATTCTAGTACGGGCTTTAGACGATAGCGCTAAGAGGAACTTAGCATCGACTTCCTTCAAGTAGCCTCTACCGTTGGTTATGATTGAAATCTAGGCTATGAGGTCAGGCGCGTATCGCTCGGCCATGGCTAGGAAACCCATCGCGCTAGGCAGGATGAATTTAGTTGGCATTATCGGAATTGCGGAGGCAAATCCTATAGGTTGCTATAGCCTTCTAAGCCTTGAGGGGACTGTTGTTCCATGATACGGATTTCCGTTGCTCTTGAAGCGCTGAATTTAGATAAGAGCCTAGCGATAAAGGAAGCCAATGTGTAAGTACCCTTCATCTAAGGAATTGTTACTCGCGCGCTGACATAAACTGTTAAACATATACGACACGACTAAATCAAAAGCCCGCCACGTATGATTATATCGCCCTTTTTAATATCTAGCTCTATACCCCACGTTTCCATGGTCGGTGAGCCTATTATTAGGTCTGGTAAAGTTATCCTCTTACCCTCAACCTCAACTTCTCTTGGAATATCCCTTGAAAGATATATCCTCTCCGGCATGACATAACCCTTTATTATCATTTGGGAATCTACAAAACCATCTATAGTTATTTGTTGTCCATTAACTAATGTAGCCTTTACAAGCTTAGGTAAAGCCCTTACATGAACATCAGCAAATAGCTTCCTAAGCGTTTCATACCCCATGATGGTGAACGTTGACCCAGAGTCAAATAACGCCTTAACTTTTGAAGCTCTTCCCTCAATAACGACCTCAACGACTTTCCAAACCAACATTTCAACTCGCCAGTTTCGCCAGTTATGTATAAATCGCCGATAGGCTCTTAAACTTTTAACGTGATAACCCTATAGCCTCTGCTCGCGAATCCGACGGCTGTACATAGGCCGACGTAGCCTGCTCCGACGATGGATATGCTACGTGAAGTCATGTCCTAGTCTTACTTCCACTACAAAAATATCGATAGGACATGGATAGAGCTTCCCAGTACGTTTCAGGGCCACCTACGTCCAGCCTAACGTCGCTGGAGCTGAGTTGAACCGCGTAAACGTTTAGGTTCCACTCTATCAGCCTTTGGATCGCATCGGTTAGCTGGATTTCCCCTCCTTTTCCTGGAGGGGTTCTCTCTAACGCCTTGAAGATTATCGGGTGGAAAATGTAGATGGGCATGATGGCGAGGTTGGTGGGCGGCTTCTCTGGCTTCTCCACCGCCGCCTTAACCTTGTAGATTCCCTTTTCTATCTCATCAGCTTCTATAACGCCGTATTGTCTTGGATCCTTGATCTCCTGCACGATGAAGGCGGCGTCGGCGTTGAATCGATCATAGATCCTCATCAATAACTTAAGGTGTTCAGCATTTTTGAGATGATGTATATGTCGCCGGCGTGAACTAAGCAGTGCTCATTTTGAACGAAGGGCTGGCCATCAATACCGCGTCTCCGAAGCCCTTTGCTCGAGCTGATTCACCCAGATGGCGGTTGAGGTTCTAAGTTTTAGGTAGAAGCTCTCCAAGTCTGTGGCTTGGTTGCTTTCCCTCACTCTTAAGTAGGCTTAGATTGGAGTTCGGTGTGAAGTGGTCCTCTACGGCTCGTTTTCCTCTACCGACAACGAAGCAGAGTTCCCGAAAGCTAGCGTCGTAGAGCTGTTCAAAAACCAGCTGTAGGAGGGGCTTACGCTCACATCCCCGTTTGACAGCTTAGAAAAATGGGAAGCATCTCCTTGGACTGCTCCTTGGTGGCTGGGAACAGGCGGGCTCCTAAGCCAGCTGCTGGAACCACAACCCTTACGGATCATTTAATCGCTCTAACCATGTTTTATAGAAGTTTTAGGTCCCTGATCTTATCGACTCGCTTTTGTGTGAGCAAGATCATTTTTGCTATTTTCCCTCATTAGAGGCAAGCAGACAAGTTACAATCAAGTTTAGCTACCAGTTTTCAACTTCGATTTAATGAAGTTTAAAAATTCTTTAACAGCTTCCAATGGGTTGTCGCTTATGACGCTTTCTTTCACGTTCTCTTCGCTACCATTATGGAAATGCTTGGGAAAGGTTTTAATCCTTTTCCATTTACTATGCGGCGCATTGTCATGTCGATGCATGAGTCCTCTTATGTGTCTATGCTCCCAATGATAGGAGTACTTGCCCGATGCAGACAGCCATACGTCAACGAAGCTTTCATCTTTTAAAAAGATGCAGAGTCTTTCAATGGCTCCTGATGAAG
>WUQV01000174.1 GCA_009889585.1 Candidatus Bathyarchaeota archaeon
ACAAGTCCTTATGGCCGAGTAAAGCGGCTAACTCCCTTGAGGAGTAAATCAACCATTCAGCGGCTTCAACCAATCGATGCAAATCGCCCGGTTGAATTTGAAAGCGCCTTAGCAATTCATCCTCGCTCACCTCTTCAATCCACGCCTTAAGCGTCCAAGCGTTCTTAACCTCGCCTAAGAACTCCTCATAATCTAATGGATCCTCTAATTCGTTTGGAACCTCCATCATGAACTCATCTTTATGTTCATCTGCGAAAAGGGCTATTTCATCGACCTCTTGCGCAGAGGGGCGAAGCTTAGGGGACATATCAGGCGTATGAGAGATCATATGCAAAAAGCTTAAGTCGGTTAACTTACGGGCCTTATTCCTTAAGGCATCTCGTATTATAACGCCTGTAACTGGGTCTATGTAAAGCTCCGCTATTCGCCTTCCGAACTTAGTCGCCGAGAATCCTTCTCCGATTACGTCTATCATCCCTTCGTCGAAAAGGAAGCGCAAGGCCTTCCTTACGAGGCCCTTAATCGTCCTCACGTCGTATTGATAAGCGTAAAACGTCCGACCGAAGAATTCATGAAGGCCTTGCTCCGTATGGGCGAATTCAGCTGCTATCGAAGCTAAGACGTGCGAACGTAAAACGCGTTCGACGGCTAACTTCGACCAAATTCGCTCCGGATTGGAGAGCACGTAACCTTCCATCAAGCGATCTCTTTCGTCCTCCGTCCTCGCTATGAGCACCGCCTCACCGATTTCATCGTACTTAGGCCTTCCAGCTCGACCTGCCATTTGCTTGTACTCCAATACGCTGATGGGGTAGTAGCCATAACCAGGCTCATAACGCCTGTAGTCGTTAATGACGACGACCCTCGCCGGCAAGTTAACGCCGAACGCCAACGTTGGAGTGGCCGTTAAGACTTTGATCTTCCCTTCTCGAAACGCATCCTCAACCTCCTTACGATGGCCTGAGGCCAACCCAGCGTGATGAAACGCCACTCCTCTCTCTACGAAATCAGCCAATAGATCGCTCAATTGCGTCCTTTCGCCTATCGTCAAAAGCTTCTCAGCTAAGCGCTTCAAAGATCGCCTCGATTGCTTTGATAGCAATGGCTCGACCTCTTCGGATGCCATTTTCGCCAATCCGACGGCTCGTTGCCTCGTTCCAACGAATATTAAGGCTTGACCTCCAGCCTTCACGATGTGAGTCGCTAAGTCCACGGCCGAGTTCTTCGATCGACGTTCGATTAACATCGAGCTTCCGTCCTTAAATTGAATTTCGTCGTAAAGCAAAACGCCTTCTTTTAACGTAACAGGCCTCCACTCGGTGGTGATACAATCAGCCTTAAGCCATTCAGCTGCTTCCTCAGCGTTTTGAATAGTCGCGCTTAACGCAAGCACTTGCGCCCTTGGGTTGATTTGCATAAGCCTCGCTAAAACCACTTCTAACGTTGGACCTCGCTCTAAATCGTTTAATAAATGCACTTCATCAGCTATTATAAGGGATATTTCATCCATCCAATTAGCCCTATGTCTTAATAAAGAATCCGCTCTTTCATTAGTTACAACTATTATATCATATTTACCCAATTGCAAACCGCTACTATCATAATCGCCTGTGCTTATTCCAATGCTTATCCTTCTCTTATTCGACTTATTTATTACACTATACTTCTTAAACTCTTCATATTTCTCGTTCGCTAAAGCCCTTAACGGCGTTAGATATAAAACCTTCCCCCCTCGTTCTAAAACGTGCTTCATAGCGCATAGCTCCGCTACAAGCGTCTTGCC
>WUQV01000175.1 GCA_009889585.1 Candidatus Bathyarchaeota archaeon
AAAGAAGCTGACGCTTATTCTATCCATAATCACTATTGTCTCATTTTGGTCAATTGGCGTTTTGCTTTATTTCGATCACCTTGAGATTCATTGGCTGGGGGAAGCGGGAAGAGGCCGCCATTTCATGTGGAACTCAGGTATTGAATCGATCGGCCTAAAGCCGCCAATAAATGTTGCTGTGACGTACGTGAATCCTTTATGCACGTTGAATATCCTCGCCATATTATTGTTCGCATCTTACCCTATCTTTTTGTACCTTGGCATGCATATGGGATGGAAGATCTTTGGCAAAATTACTCATGATTAAGGAGCCCTTAATAAGGCCTAGGAAATTTATTAGAAATATCTTTAAAGCTGGCGAACTAATGCTTTCATTTTCAAGTTGTACATTGGCTATATAAAATCAAAACTTCACATTGTAACCATTTAGCAAAGGTTGCACATTAGTTAACTCTGAAATCATCTAATTTTCAGATCTTCCTCTTTCCCGTATTTAGGCGGCCAACAGGTCAAAGCCCTCGGAATTTCCCCTCAAAGCCCATCGCCCTATGCAAGGGATAGAGGTAGCTTTCCTTTCTTATTAAATGCATTCCACCGTCGACGTATATCGTAACGCCGATAACTGAAATAGAAGGAACAAATATTGCAGTAAACATGCCCCTTAAGCTTACCCCATGATCAACCAAACGTTATGGTTTTTCGCATGTTCATTTCCAAGACGATGGAAAAGTTTGCCATTAAAAGCCCTAGGAATTTAGGAAAACGCATAAATAAGAGTTTGAAACGAAGTAGTCATCGAGGCTCAGACCGATGGTTAATGGCTGTGGAGAAAAATCAGTATTTTCCAAGGTTGATCAGATAGGAATAGTTGTGAAAGATGCGGAGAAGGTTGCGAAACTTTATGAAAAGTTTTTTGGAGTTGAGCCGTTTCCAACGATAGAATGTAACATAGGTCCTGCTAAACTAAGAATCGTATTATTCCAGTTAGGCGAGATACAAATAGAATTGATTCAAGTTCTTGAGGGGAAAACCATTCATTCAGAATTTCTTGAAAAAAGAGGGGAGGGCCTTCATCATTTAGGCTTCGTTGTTAAAGATATCGAGAAGGAGTTGACCATTTTGAAAAAGGAGGGGATAGATGTTTTAGAAAGAGGCGAAGTCCTTGAGGTGGTTAAATTCGCTTACTTGGATACAGAAAAAATGTTGGGCATTATTTTGGAATTAATACAATTTACTTAGTCGAGCAAGCTTGCTCTCTGGCTAATGATAGGCTATGAACTTGCTGGATTAGGCTAAGAACCATAAATAGGCGATAAGGGCTATGCCTAACGATAAGCACCATAAATTTATTATAATTTCCAACATCATTTGCTTCGATTTAGTTATAAGAGGATAAAGGTTGTTTTCTATATTAAAGGTTATGTCCATAAGGGCTAGGAATATAAGGGATCCTGCAGCTAGCGTTGAAAACAATAGACCGTATGCTTGTCCAGTTAAAAGTCCAACGGCGCCTATGAGGGAGCAGGCGGCCATCCATAAATCAGCTATTGGGAATGCTTTCTCAAATTTTATGTACCAATCCTCTTTAACGACGTGAACTCCCCCTTTGGTGTAGAAGTCGATCCAATAGTAAATCGTGAAAACAGCTGTTATAATTAGTAGGGCTGATAAAATGATGATCATAAAATACCTACCCCCTTAATATTATACTTGCTGTATTCGCCATGGAACTCCGTTGGAATCGTCCTTAAAATTTCCAGCCAACGCTCCGTGGCCTTCGACAGCCTAAGTATCTTCATCAAGCTCCCTCTAACGGTAAGTTTTCTCGTTAAAAAAGCTCTTGTAGCCCCCATTTTTCCAGTTAATATGTCAACCCAAACGCCGTACTTTCCTGAAATTACGAATTCTGTTTTCCTTTCCCCAAGCCATATATCGGTCATTCTTCCAGCTTCAACGCAATAACCTAGAACTATGTCATTTTCAACTCCTTTATCCGGTTCAGCCCCCAATATGAATGTATAGCTTGCAAACTCCTCTTTAGCCAATTCAAGATATTTTTCATCAGAGTTAGTCCTTTCCATAACTTCTTTTAGGTATTCTTCACTTGCGAACTTCATTTTCATCCCCCGCCAACTTTCACAACAACCTTACACTCATTAATCGGTTTTATTAAAAGCTTAAAACCTTTTTCACAAATTTCCTCTAGCCCTATGATAGACGTGATGATTTTATTAGCTGAAATCATCCCCTTGGAGAGCATTTCAATGGACAATGGATACTCGTTGAAGCCGCAATACGATCCTTTAATCGTCAACTCGTTGAGGACTATTGTGAGGAAATCCGATGGCACTGGCTCCTCGGTTATGCCTACGACTATTATCTCGCCCCCCTTCTTAACTAAAGTGAAGTTCCCACTTAATGCCTCTGCAGCGCCAGTTGTATCAAATATTATGTCGACGCCTAAGCCGCCCGTTTGCTTTTCAATTATGGCAGGGAGGTTTTCTTCCACTGGATCTACGATACGATCGGCCCCTAAATCTTGCGCTAACCTTTTCCTACCTTGACTAAGCTCGGTTACGATTATTTTCCCCGCGCCAGATTTTTTAAGGACTTCAAGCGTTAGGACCCGAGCGGGCCAGCGCCTTGGATCAGAACGGAATTCATGGGCTTGAATGAGGAAAGATTGATGGCGTGTAAAACACATGCTAAAGGATCGACCAAGGTGGCGTGAAGAAGGCTTAATTCATTCGGCAATTTATATACTGCGCTTGCTGGAAGCTTTACATATTCTGTTAAGGCTCCATCTATCGTTACCCCCAGCATCTCCATGCTTTCGCAAAGGCTTGGCCTTCCACCTAAACAGAATTTACATCTACAGCATGGCATAACCCCATTGCCGGTAACCCTATCCCCCACCTTTAATCGTTCAACATTAGGGCCAATTTCCTCTATTATCCCTGAAAACTCATGACCAATAACTAAACCCGTCACGTAATTTCCAGTTTTATAAGCCGTAACATCAGAACCACAGATGCCGCAGTAGGCCACCTTAATTAACACCTCCTCAGGGCCTATCGATGGTTTAGGAACGTCAAGAACTCGAACGTCCTCCTGACCCATAGACTGCTGCCCTCAACTTAACCGCCTTCCGTACTTCTACTTAGAAAGTCAATTTAACTTTTGCGGTTTGCGGTCTTAAGTGGATCTATAAACGATTATGGTACTAAAGGTAGAACGTTCGTATGTATTTAATGCGCCCAGAGATCAACTATCTCATCGTCGCAAGATCTCCGGCTCTGCTATCGCTGGCGCTGCCGCCATTCCGAAAGAAATCATTTTCTTCACGTCTCCTTCCTCTTTTCTGCCAATGATGTCTATCTATGCCCTTTGCGTAACTATAGAAAAATATAAATGCGAATCTAGATAACCTAGTTAAAGGCTTGCATCAAGGGATTTGACGTTGAAGAAACGCCTTAAATATGGCAGATGGGTTGTCCTAGTAGTATTTTTCCTATTCATGTTGCTTCATTACGCTGATAGATTCATAGTTACGCCGCTCGTTCACGTTTTGATGGAAGAATTTGCTTTGACCTACGCTCAAATGGGCCTCGTTGGCACAGGAACTATACTAGTGGCAACAGTTCTTTTCCCGGTTTGGGGGTTATTGTTTGATAAGTATTCAAGGGTTAAGCTTTGCGCTTTCGCTAGCGCCATATGGGGTGTTACGACGTGGTTATCTGCGCTGTCTAGAAATTTCTTCGACCTAGTATTTACTAGGGCTTCAACTGGGGTGGATAATGCAGCGACGCCCGGTTTTTACAGTTTGATTTCTGATTATTATTCTCCCGAGAAGAGAGGTTCGGCCGTAGGGAAGATCAATGCGGCCATACCTTTAGGCACTATAATAGGCACGATCATCGGAGCGTTTATCGGAATTACGTATGGATGGAGAACAGCTTTTACGTTAATGGCCATCCCAGGGTTTATCCTCGCGATGACCATATGGCTTTCTGTGAAAGACGTTCCTAGGGGGAGAGCGGAACCGGAATTAGCTCCTTTCGAGACGATAACCGTATACACCATAAACAGAAGATTGGCGATGCAATTATTAAAAAGGAAATCATTGCTCTTCCTCTACATCCAGGGCTTCTTCGGCGTTTTCCCTTGGGCAGTTATAGCATTCTGGATTTTCAAGTACATCGTCGACGTCAGAGGTCTCCCCACGAACTTAGCTGTTTTAGCCATGGTGTTATGGCTCATCGCCATGACGTTTGGTAACGTTACAGGGGGCGCCTTCGGCGATTACTTCTTTAGAAAGACCCCGCGTGGAAGGGTGTTATTAAGCGCCGTTATAGTTTACCTAAGCGCCTTATTCATTTTCCTCGCGTTTACAAGACCCTTTGACGATATCGTAGGATTCATGATTTTAGGCGCTATAACAGCCTTCATAATGCCTCAAGCAGGTCCAAACGTTATTGCCACAACTCAAGACATAACTGAACCTGAAGCTAGAAGCACTGCGTTAGCTATCTTAGGCGTTTTTGAAAACTTTGGATCGGCTTTTTCTCCATTAATGGTCGGATACGAGCGGACTTACACGGGTTACATATCGCCACCCTTTCGGTATGCACCATTACATGGATCATCTGCGGCGTATTCTTCACGACCTTGTTACTATGGATATCCAAGGATATAAAGTGGCTACGGAGCTTAATGGCTGAGAGGGCGAAGATGGAGAAAGGAAGCTAAAACATAAAAGGCGTGCTCTACAGAAATGACTTGTGGTTTACATGAGGAAGGCTGCGACTGAACTTCTAAGTTTCCCAAAGAATTTCCTATGGGGTGCGTGTTTATGCGATTATCAGCACTTCGGTGGATCTAAATGCGACCTACCGCTTAGATGGACGGCCAAGCACTCCCAGTTTTATCAAAAAGACTTTGAATTCATACCCAAGTTGGGGTTGAATGCGTTTAGAACGGGGATTGAATGGGCGAGAATCGAACCAAAGGAGGGCTTCATCGATAAGGAAGCCTTAAAGTTCTACCACAATTACTTTACCGCTCTAAGGCAGACGAACGTTAAAACCTTCGTTACATT
>WUQV01000176.1 GCA_009889585.1 Candidatus Bathyarchaeota archaeon
CGCGAATAAAGTCCTCCCTCCCCCTCGGATGAGGTCATCCGGCCTCATCCTTTTGAGCCAAAGGAGGTGAAGCGCCCTTTCTAAGGCTGCCTTCGTCTTGCACACGGCCATGAGAGGCTCGATCTTCCCGTTAGGCCACGTCGGAACTACCGCGTTAAAGCCGATTGCTAAGTCGAAGAGCCCTTCGACGAGGTTCGGCCGTAAGAACGGCACGTCGCATGTTGTAATGAAGCTATACTCAGAGCGTAAGCGCTTTAAGCCGGTCATAAGGCCGACGAGGGGCCCGCCGCTCGGAAGCTCGTCGACGCATACCTTTGTATAAGGGCAACCCCTAAGCTCGGCCTCATGCCTCTCGGCCCTTTCCTTAGTGTTGACGACGATTACGACTTCGTCCACGACTTCGATGAGGCTTTCGACGACTCGACGGATTAACGACTTTCCTAAAAGCTTGGCTAAGGCCTTATCCTCCCAAGCTGTTCCCTCGACTTGAAACCTCCTACCAGCGCCGCCAGCTAATACTACCGCCGACCTCATACTTCATCTTAATCTAAGGGATCGCTTTCGCCTTGAACTTAAGGATTCCCCTTCGTTATGAAGTAACTACTGTTAACTTAAATTGTTTTACCCCCCTTTTACCCATTAGGCTTTCTACAAGGCCTCGAATAGCATTTGCCTCCCCCTTAAGTGCTATTACAAGGAGGCAATTTACTTCATCTAAATGAATATGCATAGTTGAACTAATGACTTCCCTATGAAGATGTTGAATATCTATTAAATCTTCCTCTAATCCCTTAATCCCATGATCATAAACTATAGTAATAGTGCCAACGACTATGCCTTCTTCTCTCTCCCATTTATATTCAGTTAAGAAGTTACGCATCGCTAATTGAATGGCCTTCGAACGATCATAACCCATGCGTGCAATCGCTTCGTCGAACTCCTTAAGCAACTCAGGGGGCACTGAAGCGCTGAACCTTACAACGCTCCTAGCCATCGCATTTCACGCTCGAAAGTACGCTTAAGACGGAAAAATATCTTTTAACGAATCCACCGTGGAAGCTTTTGCTTACGAACTTTAACATGCTTCAGCTATAAGAGCTGCTTAAAGGCCGCCTTAGCCCTTCCACAAGCCGATCGCTAAGCCTATTAAGAACGTCGCTGACGAATATGGTAGGATATCTCTTATCGCTTCGCCCGTTTCGATTAACTTCGGCAGGGCATTTAGGGCCCTTTCGTATACGTCCCTTAAGTTTACGTGAATGTACCCTGCGAAGGCGAGCAAAGCTATTAACGCTACAACGGCCAAGAGCAACTTCGCGACGCGCTTTACAATAACGCCGGTCAACAAGCCGATGAGGAAGGGGACGACTATCGGAACGAGCCAAGCGAGCTCTATGGGGATTTGTTGCGCGTACATATGCGCACTCGTAATTCATTGTTAATCCAGAGGATTTAAACCTTTTGTTCCCAAAGGTTTCAACCTAAGGGTATGGGTGCGAGGACCTGCTGAGGACGTCAACAAGAGCTTAAAATTCGCTTCGTTACTCGGCCCCTTGGCTTCAAGGGACGAAGGAGAGGCTCTAACGGGATCGCTCGCGAACGTTATCGCGTCAACTCGATTAGGAAACGAATGCTCTCCTGCCCAGAATCTCATAAAGAGAATCGAAAGATCGCCACCACGGTAGGCCTGCCAAGCATGTAGTCGTAAATCAGCCTGAGCTATTCTTCCGTCCTCGTGCTTGAACATAGCAACGCACGGGAACCTCCTCCTACCGTTGACCTTCACTAAGTTGCTGCACGGCTTGAAGCCTCGTTTAGCTAGCTCGCAACCGCTTAGCGTAATCGCGAGGAAAGAAGCCCTTTCGATCGTTTATCAAGCGCTAGGTACGCTGGCTCTTATCTTTAATCTCTTGCCAAGTTATCGTCGAAGGATTAGATGACGACGGTTTAAGCCAGCCCAATGGATCTCAGCGTCATCGCTTCGTTAACCGAAGTTAAGCTAATGTTGAGCCCTTCGAGGCATGGCTTTCGAACCTCGTAAAGAGAGAATTGAAAGCATTGCGATTGCCATATATCTTTCAACTTCCATGTAGCTTGCCATATGATTTGAAGATAAGGCATCAAAACGGAAAAGCTTTATTTAGTATCTATAGCTATACTTAGTACAGAATGGAACTGCTTCGCTTGACGCCCGAAGGGAAAATAGTGATGGAGCTGGCTGAAGGCGCAAAAAGCTACAATGAGCTAAAGAGCCTCACTAAGTTGAGCGATCGATGGCTTTCTAAAAAGCTGAAAGAGCTAATCGCGGCCGGCGTGGTTGAGCGCAGAGACGCTAAATACGCGTTGGCTAAGCCTAACATCATTTGCAGCGACCCATTAGCTTTTGAGTACTTTAAAGC
>WUQV01000177.1 GCA_009889585.1 Candidatus Bathyarchaeota archaeon
GGGCTATGGCATCGCCATCTTTTATCTTAGTGTTAAGACCATCTGGCAATTGAGAGACAGCAATTCCATTAAGTGATAAAAGTATGTGCCTGCGGATTCCACCGGTCGTTGCATCAAAAATAGCGTTGAAAACTCCATATGCTTCAGCAAACTTCCCTAACACCTCCTTAATCGTAGCACCATTTTCCGCGTTGAAAACAACTTGTTTGACCCCAAATCCCTCTTTCAAATGCGCAAAGACCTTAATGACAATTGCAGGCAAGTTGATCCCTCCTTTTAGATTAAGGAAAAATATAAATACTTTGTGCAAACTTTGCAAAACTGAGGAAGGGAAATGCCGTACGCATACGCTGGCAGGCTCTTATACGTAGATCTAACAACGCGTGCGCATCGAATTGAACCTTTAAACTTTGATTACGCTAGGAAGTATATAGGTGGCAAAGGTCTAGCAGCGAGATACTTCCTCGATTTACATAAGCCGGGAATAGACCCTTTTAGCCCCGAAAACGTCTTCATAATAATGACGGGCCCTTTAACAGGCACGATGGCTCCGTCCTCCGCGAAATATTGCGTAGTCACGAAATCCCCGCTCACCGGCTTATGGCTAGATAGCCATGCTGGAGGATACTTCGGCCCTGAATTGAAGTACGCTGGCTTCGATGGCATTATAATAATTGGTAGGGCTGAGGAGCCTGTATACCTATACGTTGAGGATGGAGTTGTTCAAATCAAAGATGCTAAATGGCTATGGGGCAAAACTACGCATGAAACTGATACTGCGATCAAGGAGGAATTGGCAGATCCAATGGTAAGGGTGATGTGCATCGGTCCAGCTGGAGAAAGGCTTGTACGAATTGCATGTATACACTCAGAATATAGACAACATGGAAGGGGCGGGGCTGGTGCTGTAATGGGATCAAAGAACCTAAAGGCTGTTGCCGTCCGAGGTACTGGCGGGGTAACCGTAGCATACCCAGATGAGTTCCTAAAGGCATGTGCAGAGGTCACGGAGAAGGACATATTTAAGAATCCTGAGGCGGAGTTTGGAATAAGATGGGGATCGCCAGCTATTGCATGGTGGACGCAGGAGGTAGGGGCTTATCCGACTAGGAACTTCACTGATGGGCGATTCGAAAGGTTATCGGAGATAGACGCTAACGCTGTTTTAAGGATGACAGTTAAGAGGAGGGCATGCTTCCAATGTCCAGTTGGCTGCGCTAACTACGTGGTCGTTCCCTCAGGGCCATACGCTGGCACTGAGGTGGAAGGGCCGGAGTACGAGACGATATGCCTAATGGGGGCAAATTGTGGCATTGACCGCCTTGATGCTATAGCTAGAGCAAACTTCCTTTGTGATACACTTGGCTTGGACACGATTTCAACGGGAAACGTGATAGCTTGGGCTATGGAGTGTTACGAAAGGGGCATAATAACCGCAAAGGACACAGAGGGCCTAGAGCTAACGTTTGGCAATCATGAAGCGTTAGTGAAGATGACGGAAAAGATCGGGAAGAGGGAGGGCCTAGGCGATATCTTAGCCGAGGGCGTTAGAAGGGCTGCTGAGAGAATTGGAAGGGGTTCAGAGAGATACGCGGTTCATGTTAAAGGGCTTGAATTACCAGCATATGAGCCTAGAGCCTCTCCTGCTATGGCCCTTACTTACTCCGTGGCAGATAGAGGAGGTTGTCACTTGCGATCGTGGCCCATAGGACCCGAATGCTTTGGCATCTTCTGGCTAGGAGCTAAACCTATTAAAATCGACAGATGGGCACCGGAGAATAAGGCTAAAATAGTCGTCGAGCAAGAGCATCAATATGCAGCTAAATTCTCCCTTGAAGTTTGCGATTTCTGTTGCTGGACGAACGAGCGATTAACTAAATTATTATGGACAGCAACAGGGTTCGATGAATTCAAAGATGTAAGATTATTTGAATTAGCGGGAGAAAGAATAACCAACCTTACTCGATTAATAAACTTACGAGAGGGGATGACGATGAAGGACGATACGCCGCCGCCAAGAATCTTTGAAGATCCTCTTAAAACGGGGCCTGGCGCAGGGCGTGTTGTGAAACATGAGGACTTTAGGAAAATGCTTACCGATTATTATGCATTAAGGGGATGGGATGCTGAGGGCAGACCTATGAAGGAGAAGCTTGAAGAGCTCGACATGAGGGATATTATTCCTAAACTGCCGTGGATTAAGCCTCTAGAAGAATGAGGTGATGAATATGCAAAAAATCCTTGTCGTAGATCTTGACTTATGTACCGGCTGTGGATTATGTGAGCTTGCATGCTCGTTTGAGAAAAC
>WUQV01000178.1 GCA_009889585.1 Candidatus Bathyarchaeota archaeon
AACCATCCCTCCGGGGACTGCCTCCTTTACTGAAGCCACGATTATATCCCCAATACGGGCATACCTCTTCCTTGTCCCCCCAAGCACATGGATACACATTATCCTCTTTGCCCCAGTGTTATCAGCCACCTTGAGTTTAGTGTATTGTTGAATCATTCTGCCCTCTTTATTATCTCCACCACCCTCCACCTCTTCTCCTTAGAAAGGGGACGGGTCTCCTCTATTTTAACTATATCCCCCACTTTACATTGCCCTTCCTCACAATGGGCTTTGTATTTCTTTCTAATACGTATCAATTTCTTATATATCGGATGGTGCTTCTCTTTCTTCACCGCTACCACCACGGTTTTCATCATCTTATCGCTTACTACAGTTCCTATCATTGTCCTACGAGGCTTTCCGGGCATCTAACTCCCTCTCCCTCAAAATAGTCTTTATTCTGGCGATGCTCTTCTTTACCTTCCTTATCTCGCTGGTTTGCTTTAGTTGTCTTGTAGCCAAGCGAAAGCGAAGGTTTAGGAGTTCCCTATAAAGTTCCTCCAATTTCTTCTCTAACTCCTTATTGCTTAAGGCTCTGATTTCCTTTGGCTTCATTTCGGGAGACCATTTTTACTTTTATGGGCAGTTTATGAGAGGCGAGACGGAAGGCTTCCTTTACCTCCTCTTCCTTTATCCCCGCTACCTCAAAGAGAATCCTGTTCCTCTTTACCGCCGCTACCCAATATTCAGGATTCCCCTTCCCCCCTCCCATCCTCGTCTCCGCAGGCTTTTTGGTCACCGCTTTATCGGGGAAGATCCGTATCCACACCTTTCCCCCCTTCTTTATGTAATGGACTATGGCGCGACGGGCTGCTTCTATCTGTCTGGCAGTGATATAACCGGATTCCAAAGCCTGAAGCCCGAAGTCACCGAAGGCTAAGGTATTACCTGATTGTGCCTCCCCTTTAGGGGAGGGGAGATGGCATTTCCTGTATTTTACCCTCTTAGGCTGAAGCATTATATTGCCTCCTCCCCAGGAAGGACATCCCCCTTATATATCCAGACCTTAACCCCTATCCTACCCAAGATAGTGTGAGCCTCAGCAAATCCGTAATCGATATCAGCTCTTAGGGTATGAAGGGGGAGCCTGCCTTGCCTTAAGGTTTCAGTGCGAGCAATCTCCGCCCCAGCCAGCCTCCCTGAACAAGAAACCTTTATCCCTGAAGCCCCAGCCTGCATCGTGCGGGTTATCGCTTGTTTCATTGCTCTTCTATAAGAAACATTCCTCTCTATTTGCTCCGCTATATTCTTGGCTACCAGAGCAGCATCCAACTCGGGCTGGCGTATCTCAAAGATATTAAGTCTAACCCTCTTGCCGATAATTTCCTCAAGGTGGCGACGCATCTCTTCCACCCTTTGCCCCCCCTTCCCAATAATAACACCAGGTCGTGCGGTGAAGATGGTAGCTAAAATCTGATTTGACTGCTTTTCTATCTCTATCTTGGAGATAGCAGCATCAGGGTATCCTCGCTCAATTTCTTGCCGCAGTTTTAAGTCCTCTACTACATAGTGGGGATAAGCCTTATCTTCATACCACCTTGCCAGCCATCCCCGATGGATGCCTATCCTCAAACCATAAGGATGAACTTTATGCCCCACCCTTTTCCTCCTCCACTATTACAGTTATATGGCTGGAGCGCTTAAGTATAGGGCTTATCCTCCCACGCGCCTGTGGGCGAAACCTCTTAAGTCTTGGTCCTTCATCGGCATAAATTCGCTTTATCCTCAAATCCTTTATAGGTATCTCATAATTGTTTTCAGCGTTAGCTGCTGCTGATTTAATCACCTTTGCTACTGCCTTTGCTGCTGGGGATACATAAAATTGGAGTAAAGATAAA
>WUQV01000179.1 GCA_009889585.1 Candidatus Bathyarchaeota archaeon
GCTGGAGCCGATATGGCCGGAGTAAGTAGATATCAATATCCGCCTAACATGAGGATCATTCGAGTCATGTGCTCCGGCAGAGTCGATCCTATGTACATCCTTTGGGCCTTTCTCAAGGGGGCGGATGGGGTGTTTGTGACCGGTTGCCATATCGGTGACTGTCATTACGTCTCAGGTAACAAGTATGCCGAACAAAGAGTGAAAAAATTGAGAGAAATGATTGAGCGTGCAGGCTTTGATTCCAAGAGGCTGCGACTTGAATGGGTTTCAGCAAGCGAGGGGAAAAGATTCGCCGACTTAGTTACGGAGTTTACGTCACAAATCAAGGCTATGGGTCCAAACCCAATTAAGCTGATCGCTAACCCGCAATCACGAATAGGAGGGATTTGAATGTCTGAGAAGCTTAGAAGGGAAGTCTGGGATCTGGAAAGATGCGCTGGATGTGGGATGTGCATAGCCTCATGCTTCAAGGGCGTACTCGAATTCCTAGATAAGGAAGAGCATCCATCACTGGAAAGGAAACGAAAGGTTTTAGGCTTGTCAGAAAGCGAACTTGACCCATGTTACCTTTGCAAAGCGCCCTGCGTGGAAAGCTGCCCTCGGCTTGTAACGTGGGAAAATGGAAAAGTTGAAATCATCTTATCCGGGAGGTCGAAGACGCCGGTGGAGTCGGGGCAACCAGTCGATATAGCGATAAGCCTTCTCTGCGCCGCGTTCGAAAACGGCCTCATCGACCGCGTACTTTTAATCAGTGTGGACAAATGGGCTTTTAAGCCGACCCCAAGATTCGTATATACGCCAAAAGAATTAACGGAGCTTTCGTTGAACCCATACGTTTGGACTCCGCTTCTCAAGCCATTGGGCGGCGTCCGTTCACGAAAAGTAGCGGTTGTTGGAACTCCTTGTGTAGCCCAAGCAATCAAGAGAGCCATTGATTCATCAGTCAGTGAGCTCGAAAACTTTAGAGAATCCATACGTTTAGTCATCGGAATGTTCTGTTCTGGCATTTTCCGATACGATTTTGTGGAAGAAATGATAATAAAGGAAATGCGTATTCCAGCATGGAAGATTAGAAGAATGGATGTAAACCATAAGATGGGAAAAATACTCATTACGCTTTATGATGGTTCCAGTAAAGAAATCCCCTTAACAAGGGCTCAAAAGTACACTCTGCATGGGTGCGCAAGTTGTAGCGATTTTGCAGCTGAATGGGCTGATATATCGATGGGAACTGTTGGGTCGGATAATGGATACTGTACCATAATAGTAAGAAGCCCTGTTGGAAGGGAATGCTTGCTTAATGCTCAAGAAAAAGGATTTTTAGAGACAACATCTAAAGTTGATGCAGGGGAATTAGATGTCTTTATTGAAAGTAAAAAGAAGAGAAGCAAGGCTCAGGAAATAGACTTGCTTTTTCTTAACATGTTAGAGGCTTTGCAAAAGCCCGAGAAGATACCTGAAGTTGAAAGGAAGTTTAGTAGTACATTTTTGAAAAAGAGCGTTAAATGACGAGGTGCCTAAATTGAAGTATAAAATTGATGCAAAAGACAAGAACTTACGAACGGTCAATGAAGAAATTAGGAGGGCAGTAGAGCAGGGATATTCTGTTCTCGTTGAAAATGCCGAAGCCTTACACTGTCTTGCAGCTGGATTGAAAAAGGGAACGATAATAGTTAACGGGCGTGCTGGGGATTATGTCGCTGCCTTAAACGATGGAGCCACAATTCTTATAAATGGCTGCGTTGGAAAGTTCGTCGCTGACAATATGACAGCTGGAAGAGTTATCGTTACGGGCGACGCTGGGTACGGAGCTGGCGAGTATTGCTATGGTGGAACATTAGTCGTTAAAGGTAACGCAGAGGATTTCTTAGGAGCGTTAAACAAGGGGGCAACGATAATCGTAATAGGAGATGCTGGAGATGACGTTGGAACGTACATGGTGGGAGGCGACATAATAATCATTGGGGATTGTGGAAAAAACCTAGGTAACTACTTTCTTCGAGGCAATATCTACGTGAGCGGAGAATGGTCAAGCTTAGGCCATAATACTAAGGAAGAACTGATGAAAAGCGAGGATATAAGGAAGCTCTCAAGGCTCTTTAAAGAAAATGACATTAACGTCAATCCCGATCGCTTTAAGAAAATCGTTCCTGTATCAATAAGACCGTTCTATTAGGAGGATGAGGAATGCCGATAGTAGGGGCGTACTGGATCCACCATGAACGCGGACGCTGCTTAAGCTGGAGACAACCTGGGAAGTGCGGCGCATGCATGGATGCCTGTCCTAACGCGGTCTTCGCTAGAGATAAAGATGGACGAATTTACGTAGTAAACGAGCTGGCTTGTGTGGGCTGCAGAATATGCATGGACAATTGCCTATATGATGCAATTAATGTACGTTCGGCGAATCCCGAAAACTTTACTAGAGGGCTTTGGAGCTTCCAAACGATAGAAGAAATTCATTACAAAGCTAAAACGGGAAAATACTTTGTAAGAGGGTTCGGAACGATAGGTCCCATGCCTCATTTCGACAACCTGATCATAGTGCCCGCTCACTTGGCTCCACCTATCCCTCGAGACAAATACCGAGAAGAATGCAACATGGAAGTTGTGATTGGAGAGGGACGTGTGGATGGACCCCTCAAACTTAGCGTGCCGATCTTTTTTGCTGCGATGTCCTATGGGGCTGTGTCCAAGGAGTGTAAAATGGCTTTGGCCATAGCTGCAGCAAAAATAGGAACGGCCACTGACACAGGTGAAGGAGGCACGTTTCCAGAGGAATATTGCCTTGCTCATGGCTATAGAAACGAAGAAGAATTTAAGAAAGGGATCAAAACTTACAATCCAGGTGGATACTTAATCGTTCAATGGGCAAGCGGGAGATGGGGGGTTTCTGCAGACTACTTGAGAAGATCTGACGCAATAGAGATAAAGATTGGTCAAGGAGCCAAACCTGGAATGGGTGGACATCTTTTAGGCGAGAAAGTTACAGAAGAAATCGCTAAAACGCGCGGCATTCCGATGGGCACCGATTGTCTTTCCCCTTGCAGATTTTATGATATATATGATGTTGAGGAAGACTTAAGGAAACAAGTTGAGCTTCTACGCGATGTCGCTGGATACGAGAAGCCCATCATTTTAAAACTTGGCCCAGGGCGAATTTACGATGATGTGCGCCTAGCTGCTCAAGCTGGGGTCGATGCTATCGCCATAGATGGAATGCAAGGCGGAACAGGCGCATCTCCAGAAACGGCGACGCAAGATGCTGGCATCCCAACAATAGGATGCGTCCGACCAGCGGTTAACGCCCTTAAAGATTTAGGCCTCTATAGGAAGGTGAAGCTCATTCTCCTAGGCGGAATTCGCAACGGAAGGGATGTCGTTAAAGCTTTGGCGCTGGGCGCAGATTGCGTGGCAATAGCTTCTGCAGCACAAATTGCGATGGGATGCCGCGTCTGCATGGCTTGCCATAAAGGCAAATGCCAATATGGAATAGCCACGCAGGATCCCAAATTACGAGCGAGGCTTAAACCCGAAGAGGCTTCGCAACGATTAGTTAACTTCCTTAAAGCAACGAGCGAAGAAATCAAAATCCTCACGATGCTCGCCGGTCATGATAGCATACGCCAACTTTCTTTAGATGACCTACGGGCTTTAGACGTAAATACCGCCGCCATGACCGGCGTCAAGCTTGCAGGGACATAAGGTTACCTTCAATGAATGTCCAGTTGCTTTAGAAGTAAGTTCGTCTAGCGTATCTACTGGCGGGGACGTAGTTACAAAGCTTGCGACAGTTATCGAGGCGATCGACGCTGGCAAAAGGCTACTCTACATCGATTGCTACATAAGAGGTGAGCACGTTAAGTGAGAAACCTTCGGTGTTGGTCATTGGCGGTTGGATAGCTGCATTCAGGCTTCTTTAGACCCTTCAAATTAAGGATTCATGGCATATCTTGTGGAGAAGTCTCTAAGCATTGGAGGAAGAATGGCTCAACTTGATAAGGCCTTTCCTACGTGGATTGTTCGATTTACATACTCGCACCGAAAACTATCGAATGTTTCCGTCATCCAAACATTAAGTCGCTCACCTACTCTGAGGTCAAAGAGGTTAGGGCTCGGTAGGTAACTTTAAAGTTAAAATATTAAAAAAGCCAGGTTCGTCATTAAAATTAAATAAACAGGCTGTGGCATCTTAAACTTGCTTCACCACGTTTACTTTTGAGAAGCGAAGTGGAGGCGGGCTTCCGCACTCCTGGGGGCGTTAACGCTAACCGCTCCCTCTCAAGATCCCGATCATCGATTCAGCGGGGCCAGAGTCGTCATCGCCCGCCAATAACATCCTTAGGTTCCTCTTATAAAGCCTTAACTGACATAATCGTGAGCGATGCGAAGGCTGAGCTTGATGTAAAAATACGAAAGGGGGCCGTGGGCGGGGCTCCGCTCAGCGTGGGCTAGGACCTTTCACGCTTAAGGACTTCCTCCACAAGCCTTACGGATTCCTTAAGTCTATCCTCCTTAATCCCTACGAACGGCACTTCAATGCCTCTTTTCGCTAGCTCCGATCGCAGCTCTTCTACGAAGACCCCTGGGCCAGGGGCTCGCTCAACTTTTAACGAGAAGGCGCCCTTCGGCCTTCCGCCTTTGAAC
>WUQV01000180.1 GCA_009889585.1 Candidatus Bathyarchaeota archaeon
ATCGTATTTGCTACTCCAGGGAATTTTGTTATGGCCAAGGTTCTCGAAAAGGTTTACCTCCCAACCGTTTAAGCAATCGGTAAACGTTGGGCTTCGTAAGAAGCCCACAGGGGCTAAACTCGGTAGATGAGGGGCCGCAAAGGCATTTTCAAAACAAAACGATGCCATAGAAAGAATGAGCAATATTGTTAAGAAAGCTGCCGTACCTCGGCTTGCAACGACTTTATGCCCAAGTAAGGTGGACAGCCTTAGCCACCGGCTGCTGGTAAAAGTGAGCAGCTTTTTAAATCTTTCCTTTAACACGCCCAAAACCTAAGCTAAAGAAGGTCTCTGAGCTCAGGGCTCTCGATTCTTCCTTGGGATGAAGCCATGTCAGCCGACTGACATAAATCTGGCTTCTCATGATTTCGACTCTCCCTTGAGATTGGACAAAAGCCCGAAGCCGAGCCCCTTGGCGAACCTGGGACTTAATCACCTTGAGGTCGGTGGCTAAATCTTTTCAGATTTTGCAGATTTCGATGGACTGAGCTGAAAGGACGTTAAAGCGCTATGTCAGTTTTAAAGGGCCTTTCCTCGCCTACGTAAGGCGGGGCTTAAGCTTCATCTCGGCCTAAGCCGATCTCATGAGCCCTCTTGAGCTTAAGCTGGAGCTACTTTCGACGTTTAATGACTTAAAGCGTTAGGACGGTGCGTTAAAACGCGTGATCTTTAAATATTATTCAATTTGCGTTTTAACGGAAAAGCTGAAATTCTTCAACACTTTCTATCGAGAGAGCCCGAGGGCCTTTCAATATTTAAAGGTTTTCATAAGCTCGTCATAATCTACTCCTAATTGCTTACGAAGTCCCTTAACGTAGTTTGTATAGAACTTCTGATGTCAACATGCCTTAGCTTAGCCTCCCGCTAAACATAGGGATGTTCTCTAACGTTGTGTACGCTCAAAATCGATTAAATATGGAGTTGCGGTAAGCATGCTGCACTAACTACCATTTGTGGTTTTATATGGCCTTCGAAATGATGTATGCGATGCTTATAACGTATATAAGCTTAAGAGGTTAAAGGAGGTAAAGGTTTAAAGCCAGATCAAGGACAACAAAGTGGTAGGTCGGCAATTCATGCAAGCATCTACGCTAGGGCCTAACGCGTCAACGGACGTGGAGGAACTTTTGAAAGAAAGGGCCTCGTTCATCGACAAGGCGATAGAAAGGTACGTCCCGAGGAGGTTTGACGAAAGGGCCGTTATCTTTCAATTAAACCCGCCTAAGTACGCGTACAACTTAGAGGCCTTAAACAAGGCGATAGCTGAGCCAGTGTGGGACCTCTTCGACAGGGGAGGGAAGCGCTTAAGGTCGTCGTTATTCTTGTTGATTTGCGAAGCCCTTGGGGCGAGGCCTGAAGCCCTCTTAGACTTCATGATAATACCTGAAGTTATTCATAATGGGACGTTGATAGTCGACGATGTCGAAGATGGATCTGAATTACGAAGGGGAAGGCCATGTACGTA
>WUQV01000181.1 GCA_009889585.1 Candidatus Bathyarchaeota archaeon
GATGGAGATCGCTAACAGCATAAGGAGGGAATAAACGACGAGCCGTTTGAGCGCCTTTCTCAATCCAAGGGGCATGCTAACTCTTATTACATGATGGATATTCAAGCTTTATGCCTTTGTCCTTTCGAAGGCTTGAACGGCCTTGTTCATGATCCCATCTCTTGACTATTCGCTTTTCCTGAAGCGTTTGTCGACGAACGTAACGTAAACGGGGTTTTGAGAGGTGGCGTCCCTCATGAGAGCCTCTGAGCTTAGGAAGAGGAGTTCGTCAAGCTCGGACGTTAGGCCGCATGTCGACAGGTATGAATGCCTATGAAGACCACAACCTTGGGAATCCATGATGACGAACTAACGTTCACGACGCCAAGGCGTGGACATCTCGCTAGAGGATCGTCAGATGCCATGAAGCGGTTGCTAGAATATAGCATCGGCCTTGATGAAGCTCCGCTCGTCGACGATGGCCTATATCCGAAGGGGCTTCGAGACGATGAAGTACGATGATAAGAGCATCCGACGCAAAGGACGATCATAATCGAAAGGGGACGTATGCAAGGGCTTCCTTCACTTCGCGAGCCGCCAAACATTCGGCGTAGCCCGACCGGAAGCGCTAGATGGAGCTTTAAATACGACCTCGTCATGCGTATCGACGCGTGTGAAAAGGAGCGGATGAACTTCGTCAAGTGAGAGCCGAGCTTAAGGACGAAGGTTCTCATGGGTGGCGTTAGACGAACTTGATGAAGATCGAGAGCTGACCGTAGGGATTCCGTTAGGGGGTTGGCGTCAACGAAGTGAAGGCCTTCGTACAAGGGGGAGACGGCCGAGGTAACGATCGAAAGGGCGGAGGCCTAAAGGCGAGGGGGCCAAGGCTCAAGAGAGCGTTAGCATGCGCGTGATAAGAGGAAAAGAGGTTTTGCTCCGCCTTCATAGGCCTTATCTAGGAAGGCGTAAAGGAAGCGCGTAAAGACCAAAATCCTTTCAAGTGATGAAGGCTTGGTCGAGATGGGAGCGAGGTTCGTCCGACCGCTTACGTCCCGCCGATGTTGATTGAAAGGTGAACGTAATCTTATCCTCCATTTTAAATTCAAATATAGAATGCGATCGCACGGGAGTGAACTTAGAACTGCTCGGGCTTCAAGTAATTCATAGACTGGCTGAAGGAGCTTAAGTTA
>WUQV01000182.1 GCA_009889585.1 Candidatus Bathyarchaeota archaeon
AGCATCTACCTCGTTCCTGCTTGTGGCCAGCCCTTGAAGCTGCCTTCAAATACGTCCTTAAGATGCCGCAGGGCGTATTTACAGCTTAACAAAGAGCTTTGTGATCCCTTAGAAAGGAAGGCGTTGGAAGAGTCTTATCCTATTTTCGTCTTAAAGAGCGGAGATAAGCACGTCATAAGCAGATGCAGCTCATATATGCATGTTATGAACAAGCCTAGCTTCGCTTAACTTACAGTAGCTTTCAACAGCATGCTTATTTAGTTACCCATGGCCGAAGCCTGAAGATCCTTCTCTCTACTGGACTTAGGCCGTCCCCTCATGTTCCGACGAATGACGAGCCGTTAGGATGGCATTCGAGCTTAACGCCATTCATCCCTCTATTTAAATAAGGGCTCTCTGGCTAACTTCGTAACGACGAGTGACCATGAGAAGCGCGACGGAGGCCGTTGGCGAGGCGCCGAAGGTCGACGTGATCTACGACGAGGTTTCCTCAAGGTTCGAAGTTGAGGAGGGCTTGTTGGAACATGGGGTGCCGACGTTTTACGTCCGCCTAAGGCCCGACGCGAAGGATTCTTTCATTAGGTTGATGAAGGCCTTGGAGCCCCTCGACTTAATCCCTATCCTTCGAGAAGTCAAAGGAAGGGCCGTGTTAAAGGTCATTCATAAGCCTCGTACGAGGCCTAAAGGCGTCCTTATGAGCGTAATATCGCTTTTGATCACGCTCGTGACGACTTACGTCGCCGGCCACGTCCTGTCGACGGGCTTGGTGAGAAGCGTCGAGGAGATCGGCGGGGTTCAATACGATCTCGACCCGTTCGTAGGAGCGTTGATGTTCGCGACGGCCATAATAGCCGTCTTAGGCGTTCATGAGCTCGGCCATAAGTTCATGGCGAATAAGCATAAGATCGAGGCGACGCTTCCGTACTTCATCCCAGGGCCTCCTCCTCCAGCTGGAATAGGGACGTTCGGAGCGGTCATAGTACAAAGATCCCTTGCCCCAAGCCGAGATGCTCTCTTCGACGTCGGAGCGTCAGGGCCTATCGCTGGCTTCGTAATCGGCGTCATCGTCTCAGCCGTCGGGTTGTCCCAATCCGTTGTCGTAAGCTCCCCGGAGCGCTTACCGGGAGTCCTGCCGGTTCCGCAGATCTTCGACATAATCGCTCGATTCGCGTTGCCGCCTTTCGAAGTTAAGCCCGGCTTGTATCACTACGTGCTCCTTCATCCCATTGCGTTCGCCGGATGGGCTAGTATGATCGTCACAATGTTGAACCTCTTGCCCGTTGGGATGCTCGACGGAGGACACGTCGCTAGAAGCTTGCTAAAGGAGAAGGTCTTTGGAATAGAGAGCAGATGGATACTATTGGTTATATCTACCTTAATCCTTTACCTCACGAAGTTCTGGCCCATGTTAATCTTTTTAATACTCTTCGCCTTTCAAAGGCACCCAGGCCCCTTAAACGACGTCTCAGGGCTCTCGTTCAAAAGGAAAATAGTAGCCGCCATCTTAATGATCCTATTCTTCCTAACGCTTCCGATTCGTATACTCTAACTTAGTATCGCTCACTTGCAATTAACATACTACCACTTCTATAACCCTCTAAATCTAACGTAGAGAATTTAAAGCCCAGCTTCTTAAGTCCTTCAGCAATTTCATCCATTACTTTAACATCGAAAAACAAATGCCTTTCATCTTTTCCAACCTCAATTCTTGCCAATCCATTATGGTCTCTAACTCTTACTTGTCGAGCCTTGCTAACCTTTTTAACCAATCTTTCAGCTTCTTCGATCCTCTTTAACCTTTCCACAGTTATTCGCTCTCCGAATGGTATTCTGGATGCTAAGCAAGCCATTTGCGGCTTGTCGTAGATCGAAAGCCCCATTCTCCTAGCCAACTCCCTAACGTCCTCCTTCGTAAACCCTGCCTTAACCCAAGGGCTGAACGCCTCCTCCGCCTCCTCAACGGCCCTAAAGCCGGGCCTATGGTCGCTTAAATCGCTGAAGTTAGTCCCTTCGAATACGGCTTTAAAGCCTATCTTTCGTGTGAATTCCAATAAGCGGCTCAATAGCTCCCTCTTACAGTAATAACATCGATCCTTTGTATTCTTACGGAAGTTCTCATTCGATAGCTCATGCGTTTCAATCAAATAATGCTTAATGCCTATCTCATCAGCCACCCTCTTTGCCTCCTCCAATTCCTCAAGGGAATACGTTGGAGAAACAGCCGTAACGGCTATAGCTTTATCGCCTAAGACGTTATGGCAAACTGCCGCAAGAGTCGAGCTATCGACCCCGCCTGAGAGGGCGATTACGACGCCGCCCTCGCCTTTCTCCTTTATGAAGCGCTTTAACCTTTCGTATCTCTCCTCAAGGCTCATATTGCCTAAGCATTCAGCGCTCGAACTATCCAATCTTGCTCATTGCCTCCGTCATTACACTCATTAATAAACGTTTATGCTCTATCATAATACACTTATCCATTACGACGATTAACCCAGCATTCCTTGCAAGTTCAGCTGCTTCTTCGTTCATTATCCCTAGTTGCATCCAAATGACGCGAAGGTTTCCATACCTTTCATTTAACCGAATCGCTTGCCTTATGATGGATGGCACATCTTCAGATGGCCTAAAGATGCATACGACATCTATCGCCTTTTGAACTTCTTCAGGAATATCCAATAAGTCCTTATAACATTTCTCCTCCAGGATCTCTATTGCGAATGGATTTATGGGGATGATGCGATATCCTTTCGCCTTTAAGTACTTAGCCACCTTATGGCTATCCTTCGTATGATCCTTAGATAGCCCTACCACTGCCACCGTCCTAAAATTCTTTAAAATGTACTTAATTACTTCATCCCCATACATCGAACGCACCCCGACAGCGCTTCATATGAGAAGAGCTCCTTCCATCGATCTCTTGAAGATTTAAGCCTCAAATAGGCTCAAGCCTCCCTACTAAGGCTAAAGATCTTCCCCTTAAGAATAAGCTTATCGCAACCCCCTCATATGCTCCTAAAGAGCTCGCTTGCCTCGGAACGGAAACATTATATGGATGACAAGCCTTAAGCGCTTAGCATCCCTATGACCGATCAAGGCTCTGTGGTCAAGGTCGGCTTGTTGAAGGTCGGTTGCATCGGAGCCGCTCCATTGATCGAGTACCTTCTCGACGAAAGGGCGGATAGAGCTGACATCAGCGTTAGAGTTGTGAGCTCAGGGTCGAAGATGGATCCAGCTGACGTAGAGGAAGCGGCTAAGATGCTCTTGGGATTTGAGCCTCATTTCGTCATCATCGTATCCCCTAACGCTACGTTGCCCGGCCCAACGAAGGCTAGGGAGGTCCTAATCAATTTCGGCCTTCCCGTTATCGTCATCTCAGATGCTCCGGCGAAGAAGGCTTTACCTGCTATTGAGGCGAGCGGTTGTGGTTACATCATAGTTGAAGCCGACTCGATGATAGGGGCTAGAAGGGAGTTTTTAGATCCTGTGGAAATGGCTTATTATAATGCTGATATAATAAGAGTGCTAACTGTTACTGGTCCTTATAGGATACTTGTTGAAGCTTTAGATAATATCATTGAGGCCTTTAAGAAGGGCGTTAAGCCTAATTTGCCAAAGGTAATTATTGATAAGGAGGTTGCAGTTGAAGCTGCAGGTTTTCAAAATCCTTATGCAAAGGCTAAGGCCATGGCTGCTTATGAAATGGCTAGGAAGGTATCTGATCTTACAATAGAAGGTTGCTTTAAAGTTCATGAATGGGAAAGATATACGTTAATTGTAGCAGCTGCTCATGAGATGATGAGGGCAGCTGCAAAATTGGCTGAAGAAGCTAGGGAGCTTGAGAAACCAATTGATAGCGTTATGAGGAAGCCTCATGCTAAGGATGGAACGTTGATGAGCAAGGTGAAGTTGATGGAGAAGCCGATTAAGGGTTAACCTGCCTTAGTGAGGAGGTCAAGTTAACTCTATCGGCGGGAAGTCCCCTTGCGAAAGCTGGGGATGAAAGCCGATGCGCTTATATTCTCCACTCACCCCCCTTTCTTCCGTCAACCTGCAGGCATGGAGTCGGCATGCGCAACTCGTCCGGTAGCCCTGCATGCCGTAAAGCCGAAGGGGATCGCCGGACGGACGTAGTAGGGATGGGACGGCCCGAATTCAAGCCTGCGGAGACGCCGCAGGCCGTCTTTGAAACAGGAAGCCCCTCCCTATCGGAAGGGGTAGTTCGCATTAAAGCGCTTTCGCATCTCCGCTTCAATCCTTTGCCTTGGAGCCGCTCCAACGATCCTTCCGACTTCCCTTCCGTCTTTGAATAACAAAAGGGTTGGTATACTTAAGATGCTAAATTCACTCGTAGTAATCGGGTTTTCATCTACGTTTAACTTTCCGAACGTCACTTTACCAACATAATCCTTAGCTAATTCCTCAATAATAGGAGCCACCATCCAACAAGG
>WUQV01000183.1 GCA_009889585.1 Candidatus Bathyarchaeota archaeon
CTTAAAGGATCCCACGAGTTTCACGTCGTCTGGGATAAAGGCATGGCTTACGGAAAAAGTTTTATACCCTAAGAATGAATCGCTCGTAAAGGATGAGCGTCATGGGTAAGATGGACAAAAGGATCCCGCGGATACGTTGGAACATATGGTTGACTTTAATGCTCCTCTCAGGGCTTTTGGTGATAGCTGGCGTCATAATCGAGATTTTAAAAGGCGTGAACTCGGGCATGGTATTAAGCTTCCTAGGCATTTGGCTTACCACAGTCTTCGGCCTAACCGGAGCGATAAGTTCCTTAGACATTAGGGATGTACTTAATAAGAATACGGAGATTCTAAATAAACACACGGAGATCCTAAATAAGCATACGGAGATCTTGAATAAGCATATGGAAATACTAAATGGACATACTGAAATCTTAAGTAAACATACCGATATTCTGAATAAAAATACGGAAATTCTTGAAAAGCACACAAGCTTATTGCAAGAAATTAGGGATCTGTTAAAGAAGTAGTGTTTTGAAATCGCCTTTATGTAAGGCACTTCTTGATTAAAAAGGATTTTTAGGCCCTAACTTCACGTCAACAAAATACGACACCTTTTGCAAAAGCTCAATCGCTTATTGTCGGTGTCGATTATTGAGTTCGAGAAGAACATTATGCACGTCGGGTTAAGGCAATGGCCTAGCCCTAACGTATGCCCTAGCTCGTGAACGGCCTCCTTTAAGGCCCTTTCGAGGAAAAGGGCTTCATCCGAAGGCCATCCGTAGAACTCTGGCTTAAGCCTGAACAACGATATTAAAGCGGCTCTCCCAGGGCATTCGGCCTCCCCGAAGACGAAGTTCAACCTAGGCACGTATAGGTCTACTTCGGTCACGCCCAAGGCCTTGTCGATATCGTACTTTACGGCGAGGGCTCGTACTTCAGGTAAGATGGAGCTTGAGTGATATTGACGTCTGAGGGCGTTATAAGCGACCTTCGGAATCGAGAGGATTTCGTCGATGATCGTACACGTGGCATTCGGGAAGGCCTTCGGCAGGTTGGCTTCGATATGCGCTATCGGCTTATCTTCGACGGAACCTACGCGTACTATCGCTACCTTCATGCTCTCCACCTTAAACGTCGTAAACTTCCCCTACGTTAGGGGCTACAGCCTTCAAGCCTACTTCCTCTTGAGCCCTCTTGACGAATAGCTTGGAGTTCTCCTCATCAGCGTGGACGACGTACACCGTAGGGCTTCCCTTCAACCGCCTTAGGAATTCGATTAACTCGCTCGCCCCACAATGCGATGAGAAGTCGAAGCGCCTTACCGACGCCTTAACCTTATGCTCCCTTCCGTTGATCGTGCACGCCCCCTTGTCGAGCAACTCCCTTCCCGGCGTCCCTCGGATTTGGTAGCTGACGAGGAAAACGGCGTTACGATCGCTTCTCCCCACCTCTGAAAGGTAAAATGCAGCCGGCCCGCCCTTGAGCATTCCAGCTGGGGAGATGATGACGCCTGGCCTCCTCGCGATCACCCTGCGATCTTGCCAATCTTCGACCCAGTACGCATTGCGTGCTGCCTCCGCGTAAAGCCTAGGGTCTAAAAGGGAGCTCGCGTGCCTAAGGAGGATTTGGCTAGCTTCTTTAGCCATCCCATCTAGGCTTATCGGATGTTCGAAGCGATGTGCGTAAAGGACGCAAAGGATCTCTTGAGACCTGCCCACGCTAAACGCTGGAACTAGTATCGTTCCGCCTCCTTCGGCCACCTCCCTTACGGCGTTTACGAAATCCCTTTCGACATCAGCCCTATTTGGATGATCCTCGTTAGCGTACGTCCCCTCGATCACGACGGCGTCTAATTCGTCGTCGATTAAGTCCGCGCCCTTCAAAAGCCTCGTCCTCCTCGTGTTGAAATCGCCAGTGTAAAGAAGTCGCTTTCCATCGGCCTCCAAAATGGCTTGAGCGCTCCCTGGGACGTGGCCGGAGTTCAAGAGCTTAAAGCTGATGCCTTTAACTTCAGCGCTTTCGCCGTAGTTCAAATTAACGCAATTGTACATCATTGTTTGAAGTTCGACGTACTCATAAGGTAGGTAATACCCAGCGATCTTTATGAAGTCGGAGATCAACAACTCGCTTAACTCGAACGTTAAACTCGTCCCGTAAACGGGCTTGCCCCCTCGAACGTAAAGGGCTGGGGTTGCGCCCGAGTGGTCGAGGTGGCAATGGCTTAAGATGATGGCGTCTACGTCCTTCGGAGCGACGTGCATCGGAAAGAGCGGCTCTTGATCTACCGTTACGCCGTAATCCAACAAGATGAAATTCCCCCCTGCTCGAAGGGCTATCGCTACCCTTCCGACCTCCTTAGCTCCGCCTAGGAACGCCAGCTTCATCGAAGTTACGCCTACATCCTTGGGCCAAATGAGCCTTCGAATAGCGGGCCCTTTAGAGGTGAGGCGCCGAGCGCCTTTTTAAGGATTGTGCGTTCGCCTTTCAGCGTCAAGCTCGTGAGAGCTCTAAGGGGTTTCGGATTAAGCGGTAAGGCATAATGATTCATCATTCTTGTACTTAATCCTTCCCTCTTCACAGCTTCATAAAGGGCTTTTAGGGCAAACTCTTTCCTCACATCTTAAGGCGTTGATGCATGCTATAAAGCGTTTATTGCCTCATAGCTATACGTCTTGTATATAATTCACGACGCTATTTAAACGCTTAAGGAGGCATTTAAAAATAGAATATGTATATAATGTTGAGCCTAAGCCTTATATTAATAGCTAAAACCCTTCAAACTCGTTTACGATAGTTTCAAAACTTTAATCTTTAGGCGTTAAGAAGGGCAAAGCTACTCTTCGACGCCGACGTTACCGAAAAGGATAAAAGCAAAAATGAATATAACAAAACCTTAAGGGGGACGTTTTAAAGTTGAGTGAAGAATTACATGAAATTAAGGGTAGATTAAACGTTCGTGAAACGAGAATAAGGGAGTTAATTGATGGGCTTATAAAAATGGACGAAAGATTTCGTGGTTATTTATTGCCTCCATTACCTCATGAAATTCTTTCGTTTATTCACACGTTAAGCGATTTTCTAAGGGAACATCGAAGCTGGTTGGACGATATGGATGTCTATCGTAAAGCTATTGAGAGGCTACTTCAAAAATGACCCTTTAGGTGTTTAAATGACTAAAGAATTATTAATGGAATATACTCCCATGCTCTTCATTGAAACTGTGAGGAGGGCTAAGGAGAGACCAATAACTAGTTTAGAGGAGTCTCTTAGCAAATTACCTTCGCTCTTTTTGGAGATTTTAACGAGGCAGGTGGAATACATAATTCATTACATCCTTATCCCCCTCCTTAATTCATATGATATTAAAAGGGACTACGTGAGCTTTCTCAATAAATACTACCTTGCTTCAAGGGCGATGATCTTAACGTTATTATCAGGCTATATGGAAAAAGGAGAAGTAGTTGAATTTAGGAAATTTGTCATTGATTTGGCTAAGTATTATCATGAATTTATAGTTGATATGCAAAGGCTAAGGGACGTCTTAACAGATGAAGAATTTGACGACGTTTCATTTATTTTCCTTATAGGTTGCGAGTATAATTTAGGAATAGCTAATAGGCTGGCTAAGCTTGAGATGGAAGTATATGATTTCTTCAAAAGACCTGAAGTATGTCAACTCATCGCTTACGTCATAGCCTTGGATTGCGTCCTATCCTCTGCAGTCGTTGTTTCTGCCGGTTACATAAAGCCAGATGATGTGGTGAAGAGAAATCTGAAGCAATTGATAAAATGGGGATCGGTTTGGGCGGATGAAGTTTTCAATATGTGTATTCAAATGGGGATATCTCATGGAGGTAATGTTCTAGAGGTGTTACCAGAAGTTAAAGAGAAGCTCCTAAAGGAAATGGAGGAAGGCCTTGAATGGCTTGCGTTGAAACTTTCGCCTTAGGTATTTTGATATATAAAATGATTAAGCAAGGTATTGAGCCTACTAAAATTCCTGAGCATTTAGGAGCAAAAGGCATAAGGCTTGTAATCGCGCAAATTCACCTCCTAAGTCTATGGGGGTTGAATACACGCAGTCGTTTTGTACGCTCCCTCTTATCAAAAACGATAGATGGCCTTCTTAAACTCGTGATGAGGCCAGATGTAAACCTTGTGGCGAAGAAAGAGGAGGAAGTGGTAAAGATGCATTATGAAAAACCAGATGTTATTGAGGAACTCTCACAATTGCTTGCTCTTTGCCAGCAAAAGCTATGTGATAGACTCATAATAGTGAGGGGAGATCTGAAGAGACTAAATGTAATGGAGGAATTTAGACGGATGGGCGTCGATATTGAGTTTTACACTATGGAAACCGTAAAGGAAGCGGTCTCTTAAATAATTCGTGAGCGTCGAATTCCTCCTTTAAATTAGTGTTGAAATTTTAACGTCATATGATAAAAGAGGGGATAGCTTTACTTCGATTGAAACATTAAGAGATTCAATAAGATAGCATTAAACTCTAAAATGCAGCGGGCTGAAACTTAATAAGCGAAGAGCTCATTACTAAAGCGTGAAGGCCGGTCGTCTAGCCCCAGTTAGGATCCTCTTGACGCAAGAGGTCGCTGGCTTAGGTTCGCCTCCTCAAATTTGAGGATTTAGCTGATTCCTCATAACTAAAGGAGATCAATATGACAAGGCTTTTAACGGTAAACGTAGAAATTCTAACGTGATAACCATGTTTGGCGTCGGATCGAGCAAGTTAGACGACCCCTACGAGGCTGGGAAGGAGGCGGCTAAGAAGGCTTTAGAAGCCGTTAAGGGAAGGCTTAGGTTCACCCTCGCCTTCAGCTCTTACTCGAAGTACCCAGATGCCATGCCGCTCCTAAGGGGCATCAATGAAGTGCTCGGAGACGTACCGCTTTACGGCTCTTCGACGGCAGGGGAGTTCACGACGGAAGGCCCCTCAAGGGATAGCGTCGTCGTTTTCGTATCGACATGTCCCGTGTCGTATTTAGGCGTAGGCGTAGGGGAAGGCGTCGACGTAAACCCTAAGGGCGCTGGGGCGAGAGCCGTTAAAGAAGCGATCGATTGGCTTCCGTTTGAGTTTCGAGATCTGCCGTTGCGCGTGCACGATTTGATTTACAGCCCTTACTTCGTCTTAACGACCTCGGCAATAGGCCATGAGGAGGCCGTTATAGAGGGGGTGAAGGACGTAGTCGGCGTTACGCCAATAGTCGGAGGGTCGAGCGCTGACGACTTCAAGTTAACGCCTCCGTTCGGTTACCAAATGGCCAATTACAGGGCTTATACCAGGTCCGTCGTAGTCGGCGTATTGGCGACGAAGCATAAAGTCGGCATAGGCTTCGCTCATGCTTACGAGCCAACGGATAAGCGAGGCGTGATCACGAGGGCTAAGGGCAGGGATATCTTGACGATAGACGAAAGGGCCGCCGCTGAAGTATATGCCGATTGGGTTGGCGTCCCATTGGAGAAGCTTAACGTGTTAGCGCAAGGGCTTTCGAATCCGTTGGGCGTCTTAGATCAAAACGGGAGGTTCTATTGGATAAAGCACGTTTTGTTCGCTACGGCTGAAGGAGGCTTAAGCGCAGCGGCAGCCTTTCCAACTGGAACGACCGTGACGTTGATGAAGACGACGGTCGAAGGCCAAGTGGAAGCAACTAGGAGGGCTGCGAAGGAGGCATTGGATGGATGCGAGGGAAAGGCCATGGCCGCGATCCTCTTCCATTGCGCTGGAAGGGCGGCTTACCTAGGGGATGAAGGGTTAGCCAAGGCGTTTAAAGCTATGAGGGAAGAGTTAGGCGATGTACCCATCGTAGGCTTTAACGTTTACGGGGAGCAAGCGGCTCCGTTGTACGGAAGCGTTGGCCATCATAACTTAACTGTCGCCGTGCTTGCGATAGGTAAAAGGCAACTTTAGGATCATTTAACCTTCGTTTGATTACTACTTCATGTTCAAGACTTTGGATGAAGCTAGCAGTTTAAGGAGACGTCGAATTTAACGCTTGTTATGGTGTGCTATTAAGCTTAACGCAGCCATAGTCGCAGCCTTAGGTTCGTCGCCAAAGGGCTACGTAGCTTGGCGTCCATCCGGCTTTAAGAAGTCAACCGTGGATTATAGCTTAAATAATTCCTTCCCTCTTGTCTTTATCCCCGAACCTAAGGCGGTAGTCTAGCGGCATAAGAAATACAGCGCTCACGAGGGTACGATATGAGGAGCAGAGCTAAGGCGAAGGTCCCGCTAAGTGAGGAGCGTTAAGTTTGTCGAGCGTAGATATAGCTGTTAATGCGTATCGAGAGCTTAACCCTCTTGACGTTAACGTGCTTAAGGCCATCGAGCTCTTAACGTATCGCTATGAGTATGTCCCAGACTTCCTCATAGCGAGGAAGCTCAAGTTAAGCTTAGAGGAAGTAAGACATCGGTTAAGCGTCCTTCATAAGTATCGTTTAATCATGAGGTGGAAGGGCCCTTACGTAGGCTACGTTTTGAACACGGCTGGTTACGATCTGCTAGCAATCAACGCCTTAGTTAGGATGAACGCCATCAAGGCCCTTGGGAAGCCGTTGGGCGTGGGGAAAGAAGCCGACGTTTACGATGCCTTAACGCCCAAGGGACGACAAGTGGCCGTTAAGTTCCACAGGCTCGGGAGGACGAGCTTTCGTCAAACGAGGAAGAAGCGCGATTACGCCGTTGAGGAACGCGTAAGCTGGTCACGTCAATCTCGTATAGCCGCTGTCAAGGAGTATGAGGCGTTAAAGTTGGTTCATCCAAAGGGCGTTTCCGTTCCAAAGCCCATTAGGCAAAACCGTCACGTCGTAGTCATGGGCATGATCAACGGCGTCGAGCTTTATCATTATAAGGAACTTCCAAGCCCTGAGGATGTCCTAACGGAGATCCTCTTAAACGTTAAAAAGGCCTACTTAAACGCTGGCGTAATACATGCGGATTTAAGCGAGTTTAACATCGTATTGACGCCTGACTTAGAAGTGCTCATTATCGATTGGCCTCAATACGTCACGCGAGATCATCCGAACGCTGAGGAATTATTAAGAAGGGACGTGCAAAACGTGTTAACGTTCTTCAAGCGGAAGCATGGGGTTGAGGTCGACGTAGAACGAGCTCTTACGTACGTAAGAGGCGGCGAGCTATCGCTCAGCTCTTAAGGAGCCGCTCTTGTTAAGTCGTTAGGCGGCTACTTAGCGTTAAGCGTTATGTATAAGATGTTATTACCTCTGACGAAGATCGTTCCGTAGTTAGCAACGCTCTCCCCGTTCACGTGTTCGACAGCTCCTTTAAGGACGAGGTTCATGTAACCATCGCACTTTATCATCGTGCCGCGGTATTCAACGCCATTCTTCAAGACGACTGAGATCTTAGTGTTAAGCTGCCTCACTAGGACGTTTAACGGTTTTTTGCTCGGCTCCATGCTCTCGTCGGCTCGCTATGTTGTTTGTTAACTGAATCATATATAAAATTTAAGAAGCTTTTTAAGGCATTGAGCTCCTTTAGCGTGAGGCTTTCGACGATGACTCAAATGAAGGAGGCCAAGCTATTACGAATAACTAAGGAAGTGCTTACCGTCGCTGAAGATGAAGGGGAGCCGCCAGACGTTATACGAAGGAACGTCGCGAAAGGCACGGTCGTAATCGTTAAAAACGTCAAAAGGGAGGGCATACGCCCAATCGGCATAGGCGAAGGCCTTCGTACGAAGGTAAACGCTAACGTCGGCACTTCGCTAGATCTGTGCGACTTAGGGCTTGAGGTAAAGAAGGCAGAAGCGGCCGTTAGATACGGAGCCGACACCGTGATGGACTTAAGCGTAGAGGGGGATTTGGACGAAATAAGAAGGGCGATATTGAAGGCCGTTAACGTCCCCGTCGGAACCGTTCCAATATATCAAGCTGCGATCGAAGCCGCTAAGAAGAAGGGCTCGATCGTCGACATGGACGAGGACGACGTTTTCAACGTGATAAAACGCCACATCGATGATGGAGTCGACTTCATGACCGTTCACTGCGGCGTTACCAAAGAAATAGTCGATCGCATCGTTAAACAACCGCGTTTGCTCGGCATCGTAAGCAGAGGCGGCGTGTTCCTCACCACGTGGATTTTGCATCATGAGAAGGAGAACCCGTTGTACGCTAACTTCGATTACCTCCTCGAGATGGCGGCTGAATGCGACGTCGTGTTAAGCTTAGGGGACGCTTTAAGGCCTGGCTGCATATTCGACGCCACGGATTGGTTTCAAGTTCAAGAGCTCCTCGTCGTCGGCCAGTTGGTGGAAAGAGCTAGGGCGGCCGACGTCCAAACGATGGTTGAAGGCCCCGGCCATCTTCCACTCGACCAAATAGAGGCGAACGTGAGGTTGGAGAAGTCGATATGCAAGGGAGCTCCGTTCTACGTCCTAGGCCCTATCGTCACGGAGGTCGCGCCCGGGTACGATCACGTCGTTGGAGCCATCGGAGGGGCTTTAGCCGGGCTCGCTGGCGCGGATTTCATTTGTTACGTAACTCCATCCGAGCACCTAGGGCTGCCGACGGTGGAGGACGTAAGGGATGGCGTAATCGCCTCGAGGATAGCTGCTCATGCAGCTGACATAGTTAAGTTGGGGGCAAGGGCCTATCGACGCGACCTTGAGATGGCTAGGGCTCGCGCTAACTTGGATTGGAAGGGGCAATTTGAGCAAGCAATCGACCCTGATAGGGCGAGGGAGATCAGAGGCCGGGTCGCCTTGAAGGAGCCGGAGGCGTGCTCGATGTGCTCGAGGTATTGCGCCATAAAGCTGTTCAAGGAGTCGTTAAGGACGAAGGTTTCATGCCTTTGACGCCTTACCCCCAAATTCAGTAGGGGGCCCCTCCCTCGCTTCGTTGTGCATTTAGACGTTTAAAGCGGGCTCTCAATATCCTCCAAGGGAAGGATATGAGGACGGAGGAGGTATTCGCTGAGGTTGAGCTTAAGTCTAGGGCGAGGAGCGTTAGCGTCCTTGCCTTAGTTGACACTGGGGCTTTGAGAAGCGTTATTTCGAAGGGCGTAGCCGAAGCCCTAGGCTTTACGTTCTACGAAGAACCTCATTGGCTGGGGACTGCTGAAGAAGGCGGAAGGCTAAAGTTGATAGGGTTTATAGCAGTTTCAGAATAGATAGGTTTATATGCTTCCTCATCCCTTTAAGTCTCGTATGCCCACTTTCGAGAAATACTATAAGCCCAAGGA
>WUQV01000184.1 GCA_009889585.1 Candidatus Bathyarchaeota archaeon
GCTAACATGTATCCAGTGAGCTCCGATAAGTCGAGCTTCATCCTAGCCAAGTCGAGCTTAATCATGTAAGCTTCCATTTCTAATGCTCAAAAATAAGCGGGCCGAGAGGCCATCGATTAAAAAGGCTGAATAACTATCCTCGATTGAAATAGGATTTGCACCTTTAGATTATCTCAAACTCTATGGGAACCCTTCTCGGCCTTGATCCTTCAAATGTAAAGATGATTTCCCGTTCATCTATCTCTGGTCTTCCTTATTATGAGCTCTAAGCCCTTCCTTAAGTTCTCAGAGACTTCGAATAAGACTCTGCTGAGGATCTCAACGCCTTGAAAGATAACCTCAACTAAACATTACAAGTAGTCTTTAGCTTACCTTCTTTATCAGCAGTCCTAAGCTCATAGGATTTCCTTCCTAAAGGTATATAACTTCCTATCTCTTCAGAAAGCCTTCTAGAAATAATGCTTTTACCAGCTCCCTATATCCATAAGGCACTTAAGTTTAACGATTTTTTCCCATATTTAATTTCAACCTCGGCGGTAGCCCGCTTTGTTTCTTCCTACTCTAAAGGTCAAAGTAGATCTTTGGAACTAGCGAGAAGGTGGCATCGTAAAGTGTATATCATCGTTGACACTCTCTCGACTTAAGTCTGAATATTCTCGGTTCGCCATCCTTAAGGCTCATTACACTTAGTTCTAGGCCGCGTCGAATCGATCCCCTACGATGCTCGAACCCGATTTACTTGGGAACGCATAGGATAGGGCATCTGCTTTCCATAGTTTCGAGGTCGATAGGGAATGCTTATAACATTATTGATAAGCGACGATGATAGGGATGGTCACGATTACGATAGTCCTTCTGGAGAAAGCTTCAAAGGCCCTCGCAAGGAGGGCTGAGCCCGAGTGTAAGAGCGTAGAGGAGTTAATCGGCGAAGCCGCGCTTAAACAGCTTAACGTAGCGGATCCCGATGCTAAGGTCGAGCTCCACTTAAAGTTGTGCGAGAAATACATGCGCGAAGCTGATGACTTCATAGCTAAGAAGGATTACGTTCAAGCTTCGGAGAAGGCCTGGGGCGCTGCTTCGCAGATCGTCAAGGCCGTGGCGGCGAAGGAAGGGAAGAAGCGGGGGAGCCATGCTGCCCTCTGGGATCATGCAATTAAGCTAGCTTATGAGCTAAAGGATCCGAGCTAAGACACCTATTGGGGAGTCGCCAACGCTCTTCATCAGAACTTCTACGAGAACTATATGCCTAAGGCAGCGTCGAACTCTACGTAAAGGACGTTAAGGATTCCGTCGAGAGGCTGAAGAGAGCTCTCTGAACGAAACGAACCTCTACTGAGCCTCACACGCTGTCTTATCGTAGTAAGATTCATGGGCCTTTATTTCTTCCTATTGAGAAGCCTTGATGCAGCGGCGAGGTCCCTCCTACATGAGGTGTTTTGCTCGAACTCCCGCCCGCATATGCCCATTCGGCTTTTGATTCGCCGCGTATCATAAATCCATCTGCGTTTGAGAACAGCATCTTCGACCTGATCAAGGGCAATCCGCTTAAAAGGAAGTGATTACGCTTTAAACGTCCCCCTAACTTCTCTCACGCAAGCACTCGCTTTAACCTCTCTACAAAGTTCTTCACGTCCTCTACCCCGTCCACCACTTGCTTAGGCGTGAACCAA
>WUQV01000185.1 GCA_009889585.1 Candidatus Bathyarchaeota archaeon
CCTCTATATCGACAGCAGGAACGTAGCCTATAACTTTAGCCTCTTCGTCCTTAACCGCTAAAAGAACGCTTCTAGGCTCCGCATATCTTTCATAACCTATTTTCTCAGCAGCATCCTTGCTAATGTAGCTGCTGCCGGAGCCCGTATCAAAGAGCGCCAAAACCTCTAGAAGCCTACCATCCCTATATATCTTGATCAGGTCGCGAACTTTAGGCAACGTAAGACGCCTACGTTAGGATAGCATTCGAACTTTAAAAGCCTTCCTTTAGGTCGTTGACGCTCCTTACGACTTAAAGCGCAGGGACTCTCGCTTCTGGCTGTTTATCCTCACCTTCGAAGCGAAGCGCGTGCCATTGCCCCGTTAGAGCGCCCTTTGTTAAGGACGGCGTCTATCGGCACCCTTAAAGGGGGTTAAGTCTTATTTGCCCCTTAAGCCCTTTAGTTGCCGACGGAGGAAAGGATATTAAGATGACATTTAAGCTTAACCTATTCATCTTCACGATCTAAATCGGGGGCTTCTTGGCTAGCTTCTGTAAGCTCACTCCGAGGAACAGCTGAAAACCTCCTGTTAAAGCAAGATTTGAACTATATCACCTACCTTAAGCGGCTTAGAAACTGTTTAACATAAAGGAAAGCAAGCTCGTGCTCAGCACAACCACATTTCTATAAAGAAATACCATTGCCCCTCCTTCCCATCCTAAGCCCTCCCCTCAATTACGTAGGATGTTAACCGTTAGCCATAGTGCATTCCGCCGTCGTTTCGAGTTACAATGCCAGCCTTCCCCACAAGTAAGCAAGGAAGAATTCGTATTTCATCGGCGTCAGTGCAGGAATAACTCAGATTTCAGCCAGAATTCGAAAGCATTGGTGCCGGGGGCGGGACTCTCGCTTTGGATTCGAGCCCGCGACCTCTGGACTTAGGCGCCATGGCCCAATCGTTCTCCAGATTATGAGTCTGGCGCCCTTTCTGGACTGCTAACTTAAGCAGCCGTGAACCAGGCTAGGC
>WUQV01000186.1 GCA_009889585.1 Candidatus Bathyarchaeota archaeon
AATTAAGAGGGGGACGTTACAGCTTACATTGGAGCAAAGGAAGCAATTAATAGAGGAGAGAAGGAGGAGGATAATTGCGTTCATCGCGAGGAATTGCGTGGACCCGAGGACGAACTTACCCCATCCTCCCTCTCGAATCGAACAAGCGATGGGACAAATCCATTACTCAATCGATCCGTTTAAGGACCCTGAGGAACAAGCGAAAGATGTTATTAAGTTGTTACGATCGATTTTGCCCCTTAAGATGGAGGAAGTTACCGTAGCCATTAAGGTCCCTCCTGCTTATGCCGCAAAGGCACGTGGCTTAGCGAAGGGCTTTGGCATCGTCGAGCGAGAGGAATGGACGTCTAACGGCTCGTGGACCTCATTCGTCAAAATGCCAGCTGGGCTTTACGGCCCGTTATTGGAAAAGTTAGGCGAAGTTACGAAAGGGGCCGCTGAGGCTAAGTTAATCGAAAGATAAGGGTTAATGAGTTGCCGACTTTCTTCGAGAGAAGGGAACTCGTCGTCCCCGGGGACCTATTGGCCGAAGGCGATTACGTAGCTGGGGACAACGCTTACAAGGACGGAGATAGGGTTTACGCTGCACGCGTTGGACTCGTTGAGTACGAAGAGCGAGTAGTTCACGTCGTCGCCTTAAGCGCCTTTTACGTGCCGAGGGTAGGCGACGTAGTGATAGGCAAGGTCGTTGACGTAGGGATGATGGGTTGGATCGTAGACGTAAACGCCCCTTACTTAGCCGTCCTCAGGGCCTCGGACGTCTTAGAAAGGCCCTTTAGGCCATCCAAGGACGATTTAACGGCGATTTATGACGTCGGCGACATGATAATCGCTAGGGTCGTCGCTTACGATCGGACGAGCGACCCGTTGTTAGCCGTTGATAAGCCCGGCATGGGGAAGATAACTCGCGGTCAAATAGTGGAAATAACGCCGACGAAGATACCTCGAGTCATCGGACGGAAGGGCTCGATGATCAACGTAATAAAGCGTGAGACTGGTTGTAATATTACGTTAGGTCAAAACGGCTTAATATTAGTAAGTGGGCCATCTTTAGAAAGAGAAAGGTTAGCTGTTATGGCCATCCTTAAGATCGAGAAGGAATCTCACGTGAGCGGGTTAACAGATCGCGTGACGGAGATGCTTCAAAAGGAGGTAGGGGAGCGTAAGTCAAATGTTTAGTAGGAAGTTAATCGATGAAAGCGGGATAAGAGCTGATGGAAGGAGGTTAGATGAACTTAGGCCCATTAAGCTCGAAATAGGAGTTTTAAGCAATGCGGATGGCTCGGCTTACATAGAACAAGGCAAGAGCAAGGTCATAGCGGCCGTTTACGGGCCGAGGGAGCTTCACCCTAAGCATTTATCCCTTCCCGATCGAGCTATGTTGCGTTGTCGTTATCATATGGCGCCTTTCTCGGTGGAACAAAGGAAGTCCCCAGCTCCTTCGAGGAGGGAGATGGAGCTTTCCAAGGTCGTAAGGGAAGCGCTCGAGCCATCCATCTTTTTGGAGTATTACCCACGCACGAGCATAGACGTATTCATCGAGGTCTTAGAAGCTGACGGAGGGACTAGGTGCGCTGGGATAACGGCTGCTTCTTTAGCGCTTGCAGACGCTGGAATACCGACTCGAGACCTCGTCTCAGCTTGTGCGGCTGGAAAAGTGGAAGGCTTATTCGTCTTGGATTTAACGGATGCTGAGGATAAAGCGAGCGAGGCCGACGTCCCATTGGCGATCATGCCGAACTTAGGGTCGATAACGTTATTGCAAATGGACGGAATGCTCACGCTCGATGAGTTTCAATCAATCGTCGAACTAGCCGTTAAAGGTTGTAAGCAAATCCATAGCATTCAAAGGGAGGCCTTAAAGGCTAAGTACGTAGCCGTTAAGGAGGTCGTTGAGGAGTGATATCGTCTTCCGTCATCCCTCGGATGAGGAGGAAGCAGCTCTCCCAACTCCTTACGGAAGGAAGGAGGGTCGACGGAAGGGGCTTAAACGATTATCGAGAGGCTCGAGTCGACGTAAACGTCATCGAAAAAGCCGAGGGATCGGCTAAGGTGGGGTTGGGCAGGACGGAGGTGCTCGTAGGGACGAAGGTCGAAGTTGGAGAGCCTTTCCCCGACGTCCCGAACGAAGGCGTTTTAACGGTTAACGCTGAGCTCGTGCCGTTAGCTTCTCCTACGTTCGAGCCAGGGCCTCCGG
>WUQV01000187.1 GCA_009889585.1 Candidatus Bathyarchaeota archaeon
GGGCTTAACAAGCGTTAAGGTGCGTGCTATAAGCAAGGAAATCGAGCTTGTGGTGGATACAGGCTCCCTTTACACGTGGCTTCCCAAGAGCCTTCTAGCTGGCATTACTATATTAAAACGCCGTACATCGTTTAAACTTCAGCCTCAGCCGTCAGGGTGACTTTTAGTGTTTAGGCTGAGTCCCTTAGCTTCTTCACCAAGTCGCATGTGGTGCCCTGCTGCTTTATCCGCTTTAATCATGACTGTTTTACCGCAGAGTAATCGCTTCCTTCCTTATTCTCACAACTATGCCAGACGGATCTGTGAACATTAACCTCAGGCTGCCGAAGGTCTTAATGATGTCCTTTAAGCGCCGACTTCGATGACTATCATTATCCTCGCGTCATCCCTTCGAGCGATTCCCTTGAACTGAGGGCTTAAGTCCGCAGCGCCTTTGCCCGCCTTAATTGCTACGATGTAGTTGCCCCGTTTAAAGAGGAAGCGAGGCAGAAGGTGATAACGGGATAATTATCTACTTAAAATCAACTTCCTCACGCACCCTATGTACTTCCCAGTATCCCTTATCAAGCCCTCTAAATCGATCCCCGGTATCTCAAGGATTCCTTCATAAAAACAATTGCCATGAAGGTGAAGCAACCTATCGTTATATTCCTTCGCTAAGTTTAATGCATTTACTTCCGGATCCCTTTGAACCAGCTTGTAAAGCTCCCTCGTCCTGCCCAAACCCCTTACGATTTCGACTTTCGCACGAGCGTAAAGCAGGGCATCGGTAGCCCTCGCTGTCGCCCCCCAAGCGTTCTCGGCGGCCTTCCTTATCCTTCCGGCCTCGAGCTCCTTTAAGGACTCACGATAGAGGTTTTCCGCATCCTCCAACATGGCCTCAACTTGATGGGCAGCCATCTTCACGAAGTTATTAAAACGAAGTACTTTAACGTTTTCATTATTAGGCTGGCCCCTAAAGGATGACAAATGACGAAGTGTCTCACTAAGGCTAAAATGCGCTGGGCCAACGGTGATTCGCGCCGCTGCACGGCGGTTAGATCGATCTGACCGGCTTAAGGCCGCGTCTTCCAGAAGTGGGCCGTGACGCTGGATTCAAACTCCGTGCTCTTGGGTTTTAAA
>WUQV01000188.1 GCA_009889585.1 Candidatus Bathyarchaeota archaeon
ATGCCTCGTCGCATCCGTTCCAATGCTATTCTTCTCCATTAACCTCAATAGCTCCGACTCCGTGAGGCGAGGAGGCGGCTCAGTCTTTCGCTTTAACAATTCGACTGCTTCAACCGAAAGCTCCTCCCCCTGCCGTAGCTCTGGTATTTTTTGGACTTGCTTAGGCTTGAAGTACGGGAAGACCGCGTAAAACCCTTCGTCGATGAAATACCGACCTGAAGCGCTTAGGCTAACTTCGTTAAGCTTAACGCTTAACCTCCAATGGTTGAGCTTAGCGTCTCCGTAAACTACGTTTGCTAAGTACCTTCTCGCTACGTACTCCCAAATCCTTCCCTTAAGGTCAACTCCTTCATAAGGCTTTATTGGGTGCAAAGGAGGATGAGCTCCATCATCCTTGCCTCCACTCCTTGGATTAATACTATCTAACCTTACGTATTCAGCTAATCGTGATCGCTTGAGCTCCTTAAGCGTTAACATATGTTCGAACTTAATCCACTTATTCGTTTGAGTCCTTGGGTATGAGATGTAGCCCTCGGCGTAGAGTTCCTCGGCTACGTTCATGATTTTCGACGAGCTTACGTTCAATATCTTCGTAAGCTCTTGGAGCATGACGTCCGTATCAGTGGGTAAAGGCCTTCTATTTACCTCAGCCTCGATGCGAAAGTCTTCGACGAACGCCGTTTTAACGCCTTTGACGGCCTCGTAAAGAGCTTTAGCCTTTTCTTCCTCCTTAATCGGAGGGCTCTCGACTTTTACGTCTACGCCTCTTGCGTTCAACGAGGCCTTAAGCGTGTAGTAGACCTCAGGCTTAAAGCTCTTAATCGCCTCCTCTCGCTTCACGACGAACCACAACGTAGGGGTTTGACAACTTCCCCACGAAAGGAGCTCTACGTTAACGCCAGCCCTCCTTGCTGAAAGCGTCAAAAGCCGCGTGTAAGCCGCCCCTGTGATTAAGTCGAACTTATGGCGGAAGTACGCCTTCCAAACCCAACCCCAGTTGAGGTCTGGCTCGAGGGATTCCCAAGCCCTCTTAAGCTCCTGAGGGGCTGTCGAATTGAACCTCATCCTCTTGAATTGAAGGGCCCTTCCCAAGGCCCTTTCGGCGGTGAGGAGGGCCTCGTAAGCGATCAGCTCGCCCTCATGATCGTTATCCGTGGCGAGCACGAGCATCAACCCTTCATTCTTCCTCAACATCTCGATGAGGCGACCGTACGCCTTCTCATCTCGGACCATCCACTTCACAGGGGCTTGAAAGAGCTGCTTCGGGTCGACCTTGCGCCAATTGCTATATTCCTCCGGGAAGTCGAGCTCTAGGACGTGTCCGCTTAAGGGGAACGTCTCAACGGCCCCCTTTATGGCGCTCCTTACTGCCTTGGCGACGGAGCCTTTCTCAGTTACGACTAACGCCTTCGGCCCATTCCCGTGAGCGCTCACGGCCCCCTTCTCCCACGCCTTACGCAAGCCTTAGGAGCCCTTTAAGTAGGA
>WUQV01000189.1 GCA_009889585.1 Candidatus Bathyarchaeota archaeon
AAATGCTTATTCGTTTTTCAATAGCCTATGGAGGTTTTAACGCTTGATAGGGTTTGGCCCGAGGTTTTTAACGGTTTCAATAATTTCCCTTAAGGATTCGATGAACTCAACCCTAGCCGTTGAAAGAGGGATCAACTTGAACGCGAGCCTTTCCGGCTCAACACCTACGTCTTTTAAGCACATTTTAGCGTGCTTAATTCTAGATTCGGTTTTCACGTTCCCATCTATGTAATCGCAATCTTTAACCCCGCATCCAGCTACGAGGACTCCATCCGCTCCGTTTATGAAAGCGTCGAAAATTAGCGTAGGGTCTATGGCTCCAACGCATGGAAATTTCGTGGCCCGTACGTTCGATGAGCGTTGAACCTTGCTTACATCGCTTAGGTTCGCGCCCTTTCTGCTAAGCCAATCGCATATGAAAATTAAAATTTTAGGCTCAAAAACCTCGTAATCTCGTGTAGTTTTAAGTAAAACCCTCACCCTAGCGAGTATTTGCCTATTGGTGAGGTACTTCACGTTAAGCGCTAGGCTCGGGCAAATCCCAACGCATACGCCACAACCCCTGCATATTGTTTCATTCACATTTGACTTCCACTCCTTTACGGCGACTGCCCCTTCGTATGGGCATAAATCCACGCATAATCCACATCCAACGCATCTTTCCACGTCTACAACTGCTACGCTCATTTTTATTCCATTCGATCGACTACTTAACTGATTTATTAACGTCCAACTTAATCGCGCTTATGATGGTTCTATCGCTAAAACTAAGATGATAGGCCTAGCGCCTTTCTCTTACCTGCTATATGTTCGAGCATAATGGCTGCTGCCTTCTTCGGGTCTGGCTCAACGACGAACCTCGCTCCCGTGTATTTAGCTACGTCCTCCGTCAGCAGTTTCGTGACCTTTTCGCTGCCTAAGACAGGGGGTACCGTGCCAAGGTGAACGTTCACCCCGTGCGCTACGAACCACGTGCCTATCGCCACGGCCTTTTCGCTCATCGCCTCCGGAGCTGAGCCGAATATCGGCAAATCAGGCACGTCCACCCCAAGGGCTTCCGCCACGGCGAAAGCCGCGTTAAGTATTCTGGAGTTGTCAACGCATGAGCCCATGTGTAAGCACGGTGGGATTTTCAGCCCCTCGAGTATCGCCCTTAAGCGCTCCCCAGCCATCCTCTGAGCGTCGATCGACATCAATCCATGCTTCGCTGCTGCGATGCCCCAGCACCCAGTTCCGACAACGAGAACGTTATTCGCGATGAGCTCCTTTGCGATGGTTACGTGGCCTGAATCTTGAACGGCCTTAGGATTGTTACATCCAACTATGCCCACTATTCCGTAGACGTCTCCATCTTTCACGGCCTTAAGCAAGGGCTCAAGCGTTCCCCCTAACGCCTTAACGATCGCCTCGACGGAGAATCCAGCTACGCACTCGTTCTTGACGTTCGGTATGTAAACCCTGCCAACATCCCTATTCCTAAAGTTTTCAACAGCCGTCTTAACGGCCTCTTTAGCAACTTCATCGGCCTTCTCAGGGCTCCACTCTAAATGAATCGCCCCAGGAATCTTAGCGGCAGGCATCGTCGTTATCAACTTTGTGTGGAAGCATTTAGCGACATCCATTACGGCTGGGAATACGCATTGGTAATCGACGACCATGGCCTCTACGGCGCCGGTGGCTAAGGCCATCTCTTGATGAAGCACGTTGCCAGCCGTCGGTATCCCGAACCTCATCAATACTTCGTTCCCAGTGCAACAAATGCCAGCCACGTTTATGCCCTCAGCTCCAACGTCCTTTGCCAACGACAGCATTTCCTCAGAGCTCGCAACCTCGACGACCCTCATGGAGAGAAGCGGGTTATGACCGTGGATGATCAAGTTGACCTTCTTAGCATCTATTACGCCTAGGTTGGCCGTAGCTTTAACCGGAGTTGGCGTACCGAAGAGCACATCTTGAAGTTCGGTGGCCATGAGCATTGCGTAACAATCGGCCAGGGCCGTTCTAACCCCGTGTAGAAGGAGGCTCGTCGGGTCGGCGTCCACCCCAACGGTGGTTCTATGCATGGCTTCGCATACTTCACGCCATATTGCCCTTGGAAGAACC
>WUQV01000190.1 GCA_009889585.1 Candidatus Bathyarchaeota archaeon
AGTCGATGTTGGAGCTATTTCAAAAATACTTAATATACCTGAAAGTAATATGAAGATCTATATACAGAGAAAAGGGAAAAACGTAACGTACCGCTTATACGTTAATTCTAGACCGTTAAAGCGTTTATTCACTAAGTGTGCCCAGAGCCTTAAAAGCCATCTAGAATTAAATGAGGATTTATTAGTACAATATTTAGCCGGAAGATTTGATGCTGATGGACATTTTGATAAACATAAAGGGAGAATTAGAATATCGTATTCCTCAAGAGTAGAGGCTGAGGAAGATGCTCGCTTAATATCAGAGTTATTAAGAATAAGTCCTAGAGTGGTTTACTATTCTAGGGCTAATGAATGGATTTTAGAACTCATAGGTAAGGAATGGAAAAGTTTTGTCCAAAACATAGTTAAGCGCTCTTTATTAAAATAAAAGCTTAAGCCTGGAATAGCTCTCCGCATAAGGCCGTCGCCAGATTGCAACGCAAGCAGATTAGAGATCTTAAGCCCGCGTTGCGAGGCGAGTTCGTGCCGTGAGGTGTCCTGTTAAGTCAGGCAACGATCGAGACCCGCGCCCCTTGTTGCCATCGGGTTAAGCCGGGCACACTGGGGGGACTGCCGCCGATAAGGCGGAGTGAAGGAGCGGGCCACGGCAGGTCAGTATGCCCTGAATCCCCCGGGCCACACGCGTGCTGCAATGGCAGGGACAATGGGTTCCGACCTCGAAAGGGGAAGGCAATCCCGAAACCCTGCCGTAGTTGGGATCGAGGGCTGCAACCCGCCCTCGTGAACATGGAATCCCTAGTAATCGCGCGTCATCATCGCGCGGTGAATACGTCCCTGCTCCTTGCACACACCGCCCGTCGCTCCACCCGAGCGAAGCTTGGGTGAGGCGTAGTCGAACGTTGGCTACATCGAACCCAAGCTTTGTGAGGGGGGAGAAGTCGTAACAAGGTGGCCGTAGGGGAACCTGCGGCCGGATCACCTCCAAGCCAGCTCGGCTGCGGCAGCTAGCCGGAGGGAAGGAGCGCCGAGCCCGTTCTACCTTATCGCTTAAGTTATGCGTTAGACGAATAGAACTTCGCATACGTTAGCGATTTTAGCAACCATATCATGGCTTATGAGCGTATGCCCTCTGAGGAGGTCCTTAACGATGTCTACGTTCTCCATCATCGCTAGATGTCAGAAAACCGCTCAATTGGGAGTTTGCACTGCAACAGGCGCCCCGTCGGTGAGGGATCGCGTCCCGTTCGTAGAAGCCGGAGTCGGCGCCGTGGCCACTCAAGCCTTGACGGAGCCGTCTTACGGCGTTAAAGGCCTTAAGTTGCTTAAGCAAGGCATTCGCCCTCAAGATGCCCTTGAGGCATTGCTAAAGGGGGATCCGCTTAAGGAGTTCAGACAAGTGATAATGATCGACGTGAGGGGAAGGGCTGCTGCTTTTACAGGAGGGGAAGTTTTAGATTTTAAGGGACATAAATTAGGTCGTGATTGTGTTGCAGCAGGGAACTTATTGACTAATGTTATAGTGATAGATTCTATAATTGAAACGTTCGAGGGCTTTAATGGATCTTTAGCTGAGAGGTTGTTAAAAGCTATTAAAGCAGGTGAAAAAGCTGGAGGGGATAAAAGGGGCTTGTTATCAGCAGCTTTAATCGTAGTTAATAGTCAGAAAGTGATAGTGGACTTAAGGGTTGATGTATCATTCGATCCGATTAAGGACTTAGAGGTTATGTTAATAAGCGCCGCGCAAAGGCAAGCGGTCGATATCGCCGAACGCTAGTTCAGAAGAACCCGACACCTCGAGCGATTGGGGGCCGCGGGCTGAACGCCTCGGCTTTAGGCCTTGGCGCGTACACCCCGGCTCCATCAACCCCGTCTTCTACGGGAGCCCTCGTCCGCAGCTGGGCTTCGTCGCCGAAGCCTATGCCGCGGAATGGCCGCCTATTTTCAGGAGGGGCTTCGGGCTTAGATGCGTTCAGCCCTTATCCACCACGGCTTAGCTGCCCGGCGTTGCCCTGTCGGACAACCGGTACACCAGAGGCCGCGGCGTCCCGTTCCTCTCGTACTGAGAACGCCTTCCCCTCAGGCAGCCCGCACCCCCAGCAGATAGAGTCCGACCTGTCTCACGACGGTATGTTCCGCTGGTTAGAGGAGCCCTAATCCAGCGTCTAAACCCAGCTCACGTTCCCCTTTAATAGGCGGGCAGCCTCACCCTTGGCCCCTTATGCAAGGCCAGGATGGGAAGAGCCGACATCGAGGTACCAAGCCGCGGGGTCGATGTGAACTCTCGCCCGCGACGAGCCTGTTACCCCCGGGGTAATTTTTCTGTCACCATCAGCCCCCACCAACGGGGACATGGTGGATCGCTAGGCCCGGCTTTCGCCCCTGGACCCCTTACTGTGGAGGGTCCAGTCAGGCCAGCTTTTGGCCTTGCCCTCGACGGCGGGTTTCTGTCCCGCCTGAGCTGACCTTTGGGCCCTCTTGATATCCTTTCAAGAGGGTGCCGCCCCAGCCAAACTGCCCACCTGTCGTTGTTCCAACGCTATCGCGCCAGTAAGAGATACAGCCGCAGATGGGCGGTGTTCCATCGTCGCCTCCTCCGTCCCCCGGAGAGGACGGGATTAACGGCTCCCGCCTACGCTCTGCACCCGCAACCGCATCCCAGCGACAGGCTGCAGTAAAACTCCACGGGGTCTTCTCTTCCCGCTGGGGGTCCGTGGACTGTTCGTCCACGAGTTTGTAGGTTCACCGGGTGCTAGGCGGGGACAGCGGGGCCCTCGTTGGTCCATTCATGCACGTCGGAACTCACCCGACAAGGCATTTGGCTACCTTGAGAGAGTTAGGGTTACTCCCGGCGTTTGCAGGCCCTTAGCCCGGTTGAACCCAGGTTTCAGGTACCTGTACTGGCCAGGATTCAGGAGCCGTACACACGCTTTCGCGCTCGCGGCTCCCTATGTTTTTATTAAACAGTCGGGACCCCCTTGTCACTGCGACCTGCGGTTCTGGCGGAAGCCAAAGCCGCAGGCACCCCTTTTACCGAAGGTATGGGGCTAATTTCGGCTAGGCGTAGAGCCCTAACACCTATTTGCCGAGTTCCCTCGCCTAGCGTAGACCCGATACACCTTAGGTTCCTCGCCTAAGGACACCTGTGTCGGTTCTAGGTACGGACGCGAAGGGTCCTTGCTAACGCCTTTTTCATTGGCCCTAAGGATCGGCCGAACCGCCCTAACGGGCGGCTATTCCCGCCTTCACCTGATTCTCGCCATTACGGCACTCCTCAGGCTTCAGCGGTTAAACGAGGCGACGGCCTCGCTCGACCTACCTCAAGGCGTCGGACGTCAGCCTTGCGTCGCCGCTATCGTACCTTCGCGGTGCTGGAATATTAACCAGCTTCCCTTTCGGCTCAGTCGGTTAAGCTGAGCCTTAGGATCGACTAACCCCCGGCTGACGGCGCATCGCCGGGGAACCCTGGCCCCTTCGGCGAAGGAGGTTCTCACTCCTCTACGCTGTTACTACTGCCGGGATCTGCAATCCAAATCGGTCCACTGGACCTCACGGCCCAGCTTCTGCCCGATCGGGACGCCCTCCTACCGACACGACCTAGCGGTCGCGCCCCGAGGTATCGACGGCTGGCTTAGCCCCGTCAATTTTCGAGGCCCTCAGCCTCGGCGGGTCCGCTGTTACGCGTTGCTTAGAGGATGGCTGCTTCTAAGCCTACCTCCCCGCTGTTTTAGGCTGAGGACGCCCTTCTGTTTGACACTTAGCCAGCACTTTGGGGCCTTAACCTCGGTCTGGGTTGTCCCCCTCTCGGACCGGGAGCTTACCCCCCGGATCCCGTCTCCCGAGGTCTACGGCGCCGATGGATTCGGAGTTTGAAAGGAGAGCGAGGCCTTTCGGCCCCTTTCCCCCCAATCAGTGCTCTACCCCATCGGCTGCCTCGCTCAAGGCTGGGCTGCGACCCACTTCGAAGGGAACTAGCTATCACCGAGCTAGATTGGTCTTTAGCCCCTAGCCTCAGGTCAGAGGAGCAAATTGCACGTTAGCACCCTTTCGGACCTCCACCAGGCTTTCGCCTGGCTTCGCCCTGCCCAAGGCTAGATCGCCCGGTTTCTAGCTTCACGGCCGAGACTTCAGGCCCTTTCAGACCTCGCGCCTCGCCAGCTAAACGCTGGTTGCGCGCCGTCGGTTTCCCTACGCCTACGGGCTTCGAACCCTTAAGCTCGCCGCGACCGTGAACTCCCCGGCCCGTGTTTCTAGTCAGCGAGTGAGTTCGGCTAAAACGCAGGCGTTTACCACGTCTTAGCCTTTAACCCTCTGCTGATTTCTAGACGGAACGTGCGACCTTGGTCCCCCTCCCTCGTACCGCCGCCTCGCGACGGGTTCCTTCGGGAGGGATCTACCCTTTCAGGCCGCACACGATTATGACCGCTTGGTTTCAGGCTCTTTTCATCTCCCTTCCGGGATGCTTTTCAGCTTTAGAGGTGCGCTAACGACCCAATAAACTTCTGAACTTTTCCCTCTTCTGGCCTCGAAAGAGGCCAAGCTCGTAAAGTTTCTTAGACTCCTCCCAAGAGGTAGTTAACATCTTATCATATTCATCATAATTGCTGAACTTTATCCCAAAGTATTGAAAAATCTCAATGAGGCTCCTCCTCAATCCTCTGCTTCTAGAACCTAGGCCCACGCTTATGATTCCTCCGGTCATCGTACTGTAACCGTCAAAGTTGATCACCTCCTTAGCGAAATCGAGCCTCAGCTCCCATCTTTTCTTATCGGAAACTTCCACGAGTATTCTATCATCCTTCGCATCACGCAGTATCTGAGGCTCTCTAACGACATGAGACTTCTCCCCAACTGGAAAATCAAAAATTCGAATGAGGTACCTCGGTATTACCTGCAGGCTCGTTCTCAAGTAATGCAGAGCAGATTTCCGTTGCATCTTCAACTTAACCCCGAAGAGTCTCTCAACCCACTCTTGGACAGCTACGATGTTGGCCTCTTCCTCATCGCCTATCTCCCAGCGAGCAGTGATGACTCCCCTACCTCTTTGTAAGTAAAGGCTTCCATCAGCCGCATGAGCACCACACAGCTTGGCCAACTCTGGAGTTAGTTCAGTCACCGCCTTAACCCTCCGTGCCACTCTGCCGCACTGGAGTTGTTTGATGTTCTTTACGATCTCGACGTGTATGCCAGTTCTTTTAAGCCCGAGGATCTCTAACCCTCGATTAAAGGCCCACAAAGGGATAGGATGACCGTACGGATACTTCGCGTTTAACCCACGCCAGTTCTGAAGCGAATTTGGGTTAACGTTAAAAACGCTCTCTGCAAGTTTGCTGTAACTTAATCCTAGTTGCCTTGATAAGCTCTGTACCAACTCGTTAAAGATCGCATTTAGTCTATTTCCGCCAAGAGCTCTTACTGCGGATTTTTCTGAGTCGCTTGGATGATGAGCCTCAATACATCGATCAACGGTATACTAGTACCGTGAGAAATTTATACGGTACTAGTATTTAAGGACGTGGGCCGCTAGACGCACTTTCCCTCACGGTACTAGTGCGCTATCGGTCTTGAGACGTATTTAGCCTTGGAAGTTGGTGACTCCCAGCTTCCCGCACCCAAACCAAGGTACGGTACTCTGGGGCTCCGGCACGCCCTCTCGACTTACGCCTACGGGGCTATCACCCTCTACGACGGGCCGTTCCAGGCCACTTCGGCTTCGTCGAGGAGGGGTACGCCAGGCCCGCAACCCCACATCCGCGAAGGATTTCTCCTTCGCGTTCAGTTTGGGCTTCTCCCCTTTCGCTCGCCGCTACTTAGGGAATCCCTATCGGTTTCTCCTCCTCCCCCTACTTGGATGCTTCCGTTCGGGGGGTTCCCGCTCCCTATCGGGAGCGCCACGAGTTTTTACCTCGTAGCGGGAGGTCCCATTCAGGCATCCCCGGATCGACGGCAGCCTGCGCCTACTCGGGGCTTATCGCAGCTTGCCGCGCCCACGAGGGAGGGACATTCGAGTACGAATTAGACATGAATAAGGTATTCCCCCGCCTATAATATGCCTTCATAGCTGAGATGCCTTTTCGCGGAGGAATGAAACTATACTAGACTTATCCGTGAACCATTTATTCCAAAATCCGCCAGAAAACCTTCCAGCGCCTAATGAGTCATATATTCCATACAAGAATTTAAAGATGTTGAGGAGCTGTCTTTTTTTCCAGTCCTCGCCATTTAGAACCACCTTTGCCACTTATTTTCACGCCGTCAACGAATCCTATTAGATCGGCGAACCTCATTAATCCCTCACGGGAATCTATGATCAGTCTCTTATCGGCCCTCTCGATACGAGATGATATATTCAATCTCATCAACAATTGGTGATATTGATTAAGCAAGATTGGATGAGAGCACTTAAGCTGTACTCGCTTCTGGAAGCGCCATTGGTTTTTGCTCCGTCTAATTGACAGATGAACGCTTCCGTCGCAAGAAAATGCGTATCTCATAAATTCACGTAATATTTCTTCGTCCGCTTCCATTATTTCTTTGAGAATGCGCACCTCCGGGTAAACCTTCGTAGTACCATGCGCATAGGGTTTCTTTCGAAAGGTCTGTGAATACTGAAGGAGTCGTTTCGTAGCCTCAAACGAAAATGCTCTACAAGTAAAACCGTCATCACTAGTTCTAAGCCCAAACGTCATTGCGATAGACTCTGCAAAGTCATAGCGAAGCCTCTCTGATCGATTATGGAAGAAGATTATGCCTCTGTTGAAATTCCTAACGGTAACGCCTCCATCAGTCAGTAGGAAAGCAAAAAGCCTAGCCCAGTTCTTCATATCGATCCATATTTCCTTGTCACGCCTTATTAAGATTATCCCCTCTTTCCTCGGCGCTCAAGCCAAGCCATTCACCAAGCGGCGTCAGCGCATCGGGCCTACCTGCACCAGCGTTCGTTAGCGTCGATTAGATTAATCCATCCGCCGCCTTGCCTTTGCGCGGCGTCCATCGCGAGGATGAGCTAAAACCCACCTCACTTACGCCCTTCGCTCCGAACCTTGAGGTCCAGAGCTGCACTTGAAGTTAAGGCAATATTATAACGCCCTCAATCA
>WUQV01000191.1 GCA_009889585.1 Candidatus Bathyarchaeota archaeon
ATCTCCGTCGTTCCATCCGGAAGCCATATCGTACTTATCGTTACAATATCCAAAGGTGCAAATAAATCCTCTAAAAACTTTCGATCGCTAACGCCATGCTCTAAGATGCGAATGGACTTTCCACCCATTTTATCGCTTAAAGCCTTAAGCACTCTTCCTCTATAGCTTAATAAGCGCGCCCTATCCCCCCTCTTAACTAATAAGGCTAACGTTCCGCTCGCCTCAACGGCCTTGTAAAGGCAAACGTCTCGTAAGGAAGGGTTTTCTTCTTCTAACGATAATAGAAGCCGAGCTACCTCTACGTCGGTCTGAGTTACCTCCCCAGACCTTAACTTATCTTGACACCTCGAACATAAGACGCCGCTCCTCAAGCAAAAGTTGCATAAGGCCGCTCTCACTTGAACGAAAACCTCCTAAGAAGGGGGGCGAGGCCATGAGCTTACCTCCGTTATCGTTAATGCTCAAGCACGATTTCGATCACGCTTACGTTAATCGGCATCCCTCCTCCTTCAACGGGGGGCAATTGCTCGGTTCCTATGTCGACTTTCTTAACCTTTACGTCAGGGAGGAATTGACGTCGTACGATCTCCGCTACGTCAACGGCTTGGTTAATGGCCCTTCCCCTCGCCTTAATTACGACCTCCTTCGCCCCGCTGTGAAAAAGCGTTAAACAAGCTAGGACGTAATTCATGACTGGCTTCTTGCCGATGAATACGGCGTTAACCCTTGACACGCCCCTCCCTTCGCGCGCCTCGTTAAGCGATAGCCTACGGATAAATATGCGTTACGGTACCTTGAGTAAGCCGTAGGCGCGATGAAGCTCTTCGAGTACGAAGCGAAAGGCGTGCTGTCGAAGTACGGAATTCCGATCCCACGAGGGGGTTTAGTAACGACGTTTACGAAAGCGAAGGATGTGGCGAAGGACGTAGGCCTACCTTGCGTCGTAAAGGCCCAAGCGTTAGTAGCCGGAAGGGGAAGGGCTGGAGGCATCGTAATGGCCGAATCCTTAGCGGACGTCGAGGAGGCTGCTAAGAGATTATTAGGCTCTAAAGTCGCTGGCGCGAGGGTTAAAAGCGTTTGGATTGAGGAGAAGCTCCCCATACGTCGGGAGCTTTACCTCGGGATAACGGTGGATCGCTCGCGTAAGAGCTACGTGGCAATAGCATCGCCCATAGGCGGCGTCGAAGTCGAAGAGGTAGCTGCCACCATGCCGGAGAAAGTTATAAGGCATTACGTAGACCCCGTCCAAGGATTTCGTCCTTATCACGCTCGCCAGCTCACGAAGAGGCTTGGGTACGAGGGCGAACGGATGATCGAGCTCGCCTCAATCTTTCATAACGTTTACAAAGCCGCGATGGATAACGATGCGGAGTTGCTTGAAATCAACCCTCTCATCGAAACGTTGGACGGAAGGTTCGTAGCCGCTGACGCTAGGCTGATCGTAGACGATAACGCGCTTTACAGACGTCCGGAGTATAAAGGCAAGCCGATGGAGGAAAGGGAGGATCTTAGCCTTGAGGAAGTAGAAGCGATGAGAAGCGGGTTAGCTTACGTCAAGCTTGAAGGAGACATAGGCGTCATTGGAAATGGAGCTGGGATGGTAATGGCCACGATGGATTTGCTTACGCTTTACGGAGGGAGGCCAGCTAACTTCTTAGACGTAGGAGGAGGCGCTTCTTCGGATAGGATTGCGGCGGCGTTAAGGATAGTCGCATTAGATCCG
>WUQV01000192.1 GCA_009889585.1 Candidatus Bathyarchaeota archaeon
ATGACGAGTAGATCTCCCTTTTGAAGTTCATCAGCCCTTACCCTTACGATTTGATCGCCCTTACGTATAAGAACGCGATGGCTAGGGGTTATGGAGATCTCACTATTTAAATAAGCTGGCTTAAGAACTATTAGCTCCCCATGAAACGGGTGTTCAAACGCCCGCAAGACCCTTCTGAAGAGGCCGTTGTGGCTAAAGACCTCTATAAGCTCGCCCCTTTTGAACTTAGATGCTACCTCATCGATTGTTAAGACGCCGTTAGAGGTCAATATAGGCGTGCCCTTCGGTAAGCACCAGACGCAGTCGAAATTACAAGACCACGTTGAGAACGTTAAGGCCGTGGATCCTGGCCAGTAATGGAAGAAGGGCTTTATCTCTATCGGCCTGCTCTCCAAAGCGCTTAAATCTCCGTAGACGAGCGTGTAAAGCCTTCCGTTAACGTTAACTCGCGTCCTACAAAAGCCTCTTCCGCCGATCGGTATTACGCATCTACGTTCGCATAATGAACACTTAGCCCTTCCCTCAGCGAGCTTCTCGTAAAGGGCTGCCTCTCGTACGACCGGGCTCTGTAGCGCGAAGTTCAGGGCCTTATCCCTTCATTAGAGTGAAGTAAGCCGATCTGTTTTTAATCATGAGGGATACTTAAAGGCTTTAATTTCGCTCTATCTAGCTCTTCCTTCCTCCTCTTAACCTCCTCACTTATAAAGTAACTTATGTTCACATACCTTTCGATTCGTGTTATATAGTTAGGCCAATCGTTAAGAACTGCATCGAAAAACTCAAGAAAACCCATAATTTCAACTTCTTTCCTCGTGCTTTCTAATGGTTCTTCAGCTTCAGGAGTTATAGACTTTGAGACTTCCCTCTCTATTAATCTAGCGAAAGCCTCATTAATAGCATCCGTTTGATCATCAGTTAGATTAAACTCAAACCCTATCTTATGAATATCATCAAAAGTATTAGAGTGTATTAACTCATGAGTCAATACATGTAAAAATACCTTTGGTTCACAGAATCCTATAGCAAATTGATTTCCTCTTAAGCATTCACCAAGCACAAGGCCGCCATAACTCAGCGCATCTACTAATTGAATTAAGAAACTCTCGATCTTCCAAGGAATTCTTGTAACCTCTTCTATCCTAGAAGATACTGCATCTTCATGAATTCTCCAATAATCTTCAATCTCTTTCTTCATCTTCTCTAAGTAAGGTAGCTTCTCCATCCAATAAGCTTTATAAAACTCATACGTCTTTTGTAAAACTAACTTATACTTCGGCAAAAACTCTTTTGCACAATCAATAAAGCCTAAGATAAAAGCATCATCCATAGTTTCTATATCTATAGATTTGCTAAGCGCATTAAAAAGGCATTTCTCCATAAATAAAAGTTGATCTTGTAACATATAGAAATCATATCGAACATCTCGTGGAATGATCTCTAAGAACTTCTGTCGATATTTCTCATTTCGTAAGTACGGATGTGTCTGATTACATATCTGAAGGTGATAATAGATGTTTAAGGGCAAGTTTATCTCAAATCTAACTTTCGTCAAAGTACTACCTCAAATAAGGTTTACACCTATGTTTAAAAATTTTTCTGCATCTATCCGTAAGAATTAACCTAAAAGGTAATGCGCTTAGCTCAAAGGATGTCCGTGCGGTGGGACTTGATAGAGACGGTAACTCAGAACTCCGTAAAGCTTATCTCCTTCCTTTCTAAGGATCTTACGGTCATGAAGGAGAGGAGGAGAAGCCCGTTCGAAGAATTCTTCAAAGGATCTCTTTTCGAAGGGTTCGAAGAACTCTTTAAGGCAGGCGAGTTTGAAGGAGGGTATTCGATTAGCGTCGTTCAAAGTGGTGGGAAGACTCATGTCAACGTGAAGGCTGGCAAGGGCGTTGATATCGCTAAGTTGAAGGAGGATTTAAGAAGGCAATACCCTAGGGCTGAAATAGTAATCGAAGGGGAGGAGCCGCTCGTAAGGGAGGTAAGCGAGAAAGAGGAGAAAAGGCCCTTAAGGCCTCATGAGAGGCGCGAGAAGAAGCCCTTAATTAGGGAGATAGATTAATACAAAGCGCCTTCTCAGTTATTCAACGTATTAGATTTTGCAATTCTGCTTAGCTTAATCGTATAAACATTCGATTGCACAAATGAACTATGGAGGCGACCTAAATTCCAAGGATCGATTACCTGCTTTTGGCTAAGGAGGTCGAAGAGGCCATAGGCGCTGACAAAGCCTTCACGGAGCCGTTCGTGCGAATTTATTACAGCTGCGACTGGAGCGTTAAGCCTGCTTCAGACGTTTGCCCTTCAGATATAAGGGCACGTTAGGCGTAATCACCGAGGCGACGCTTTGAGTACTTAGCGAGATTACATTAAATCCCATGGCATGGTTAAAGTGGCTGAGGCTTAAGTAGACATTCCTTTCATCGCGTGTTAAACACCTTCATGACGTGAAGCAGGTTATTTCTGAAGGAGTTAAGGAGGATAAGCGGCTCGTTTTTAAGCAAGGATCCTTTATGGTGCCAACCGGCAACTTGTTCGTAAAAAAAGTGATATCGTATTAAGCTATCGCTTAGACCTTCACATGGTATAGCTCGCTACAAGGTAGCCTAGATCCTTTCTGACCAGTAGCTGGATGGTACCAGCTGGTCTGATAGGTTCGATAGTAAATGTCTACGGCCTGTCCATGCAAGGCCCACGTAAAGTAGTTTACTACAGTGATTGTAATGGCTGTTTGTTCGTATCCTACGGCAAAGTCTATGGGCACGGCCTTTTTAAGTAGTATGCTAGTTATCGTGCCTATAGGTACGGGTATGGTTATGGTGTTCATGAAGTTTTTAGTGATATCGGACAAGGCTACCGCTAGGTGCGGATCCCCTGCATTGACGCCTTGACCTATGAACCTCGCATAGTACTCTCCAACCTTCGGTAGCGTTACTGTAGGATCTCCTTTGCCAACCCTTAGCGTACTAGGTCTGAAGTCCACTAGATATACTTCATGTTGATACCAGACGTATATGAGTCCATGCTCTGTCCAATACTCATAGCGACAGTACTCCCAACGAACCCTAGCCTGAACAGATATCCAATTCTCCTGGTCAAAGACTAGAGAAAATGATCGGTGTGAACTTGAAGTTGCTTGAGTTCTAGTTATCTCCGATATCACTATTTCCCAGCTGGTTAGATACATGCTAAGCCAGCTTCTAGTTATGCGGCCCATCACCATACCTACATTAACGAGTCCCTTAGATATTGATGACGTCCTCATGTTGGCTAAATTTACGAACTTCCACTCTTCAGCCCACTCCTCTACGAACCGCCGAATCCATCCTGTTAAGTATCCTGAGCCCATCGTTGAGCTGGCTTCAGAGCTTCTTCAGGTATCTCCTTCAAGGCCTTAATTTCTAACTCTATTCTGGCTGGAGCCTTTGCTTCCTGCAAGCTTAGGGACGTTATCCCCATGTATAGCTTGTCATCCTTCATTATGGTGGCCATCGCCACAGCTTGGATATACTATGGCTTCGTACTTCGCCATTTCCCTATTGTACTTAACCCAAGGATCCATTAGTTGGCTTAAGAACTACTTAAAGCTCAATCTGCCCATTTCGTCGGTTCTATCCTTCACCAGCAGCGCTTAGGCCCATCAGGCATGGGCATCCATACGTAGACGCAAGCCTTATGAGGTCCGCCCCCAGCATCTACCACCCTAACGTTCACGTACAACGAGTCTAGCTCGCGAGCAAGGGCGTACGCTAGGGACGCGGTTAAAATAGTCGAGATGATGAGTACCAGTAAGCCCTTCTTCAAGATGCTCCCTCCGTCAAAGCTACCGCATATACGCTTATCGATTTACGTTCATGTAAATTAAATACGCGGTCGAATGCGAATGAATTGACGGAGGTGACCTGAATTCCAGACGTCGATTACTCGCTCATGGCGAAGGAGATTGAAGAAGCCATAGGCGTTGACAAGGTGTTCACGGAACCGTTCGTACGGATTTGCTACAGCCGCGATTGGAGCGTCAGGCCAGCGTCCGACGTTTGCCTCCCCGACTTAGTCGTACGGCCTACGTCGACGGATGATGTCGTCAACGTCGTTAAAATAGCCAATAGGCATAAGGCGCCGGTCGTGCCGTGCGGCGGCCTCACCGGAATGGCCGGAGGGGCCGTCCCTACGAAAGGCGGCATCGTCATCGACACGAAGGGGATGGACAAGGTCTTAGAGGTCGACGAGGCTAACTTGACCGCGACCGTTCAAGCTGGGATAACGATAGCGAAGTTGAACGAGGAATTGGAACGGTATGGGCTGTGGTTCCCACACGACCCTGAGAGCAAGTTAGTGTCGACATTAGGAGCTGCAATAGCGTGTAGAAGCGATAGCACGTTTGGCATTAAGTACGGCAAGATAGAACAGGCGTTGATAAACTCCGTCGTCGTTACTGGTAGTGGTGACGCAATAAGGGTCGGACATCGTAAGACGCTCATCTCCTCATCTGGCTATCAACTTCATTGGCTTTTTATAGCGTCAGAGGGAACGTTAGGCATAATCACGGAGGCGACGATCCGCGTATTTCCCAAGCCGAAGGCCAGAGCTATCGAGATGATAGCATTTCCTAGCCTTGTGAAGGCAGCTCAAGCAGTCAATAGGATGGTTCAAGCTGGCATATCGTTAGAATCCGTGAACATCATGTGTAAGGATCGCTTTCGATATTATACGCATGAATATGCGATTAAGTACGGACGGGAGGCGAAGGCCCCTGAATGGGCGAAAGGCGTTTTATGTATGACGATTAATGGGGATTTAGATGTCGTCAACTTCATGAGGGATTATGCTCTTAAGATATGCAAGGAGTTAGGAGGCTTTCCGATAGAGGAGCGAGAAATCGTCGACGCTTGGTGGACGCATAAGCATACTCTTGCGTTCGAGCCGTTTAAACAAAGCTGGCCCGATAGCCAACGCTTGAGTAGATTCGGAGCTGCTGACGTTAGCATACCGCAGGGTAGGCTGGATGAAGCTTACGAGAGGTACAAGGAGCTCGTCTTTAAACACGGGCTTAACGTCCTCGGCATGAATGTATACGTCCAAGCCCCTTACTCCGTCCATACGAGCGTTAGCTTCGCCGTTTACGTCGACGATAAGGACCCTGACCAAGTACGTCGATTTTACGATTACGTAAGGGACATGGCGCTTTACGCCATTTCCGTCGGCGGCTCGATGACCTCTTACCAAGGCGATGGTGAGAAGTTCGGCGGCTTCTGCCGTGAGGAACACGGTGAGGCGTTCAAGTATATGACGATGATAAAAGAAGCCTTCGACCCGAATGGGATAATGAACCCGGGCAAGAAGTTCGGGCCGCCGAAATGGATAAAGCAGGAAAGGAATTAGACAAGCTACAGAAGCTGTTGAACGATCCTCTTAACGTATATCGAGTAACACTTAGAGGGGAGTTCTTCGATGCCCTTCTGCTTTAGCGGAAGATTCCAGGACCATGCCCTTTTGAGCGCGGATTTCATTCTCCATGATCCTTGATGTAGTTGCACGGCACGCAGATGTGAGAATCACACGAGCGCTGGCGGCCTTCGGAATGCACAAGTGAAATGGGGAGCTCAGAGCTCGTAGGGATGGGAGAAACGTTGAGCGTAAATGAGTACATCGACATAATAGTGAGGGAGGCTATCTCTTTTTTGAGACTTTCGGCTAAGATTGGAGCCATAATTGGCGGACTCAAGAAGATGAAGCGCTATCCGACTACGTTAGGCTATTAGGCATAGCGTATCAAATCCAAGATGGCATCTTAGATTTAGAGAAGAGCGTGATGATTACAGGCAAAGCATTTAAAGGATTAATGAATACCAGCCTTCCATTCTTCAAGCTCTGGAGCCAAGCTCTTCCGAATCCTCTCGCCAGTATCAGGATCTATTTCCCCTAAGCCTATCATTATGTTTATTATGGCTCCCAACTCAGCGTAAACTATCAGAAGACGCTTAAAGTATTCGGTTTCCATTCGTCCTTTCTCCCTTAAAGCTTGAAGCCTTTCCCTCAATACTTGACCGAACTTCTCGATCTCCATGGCGAGTTTGGTCAAGGTTGTTCTCGACTAAGTCGAACGCATTAAAAGCTTAAAAGTCTTATCCTCAGGCGAGCAGAAAGCCTCCGTTCTAAGGCGAGGATAGAAGCTCGCAACTTTTTGACTATGCAGGTATGGATACGCTTTTAGATGCCTGCATTAAACTCTAATTCATAGTCAAATCGTACTACTTCTCCCAGCTCCTTCAAGGCTTCATCCTTCGTTACGAGGGCATTTGTCTTCACGACATTAGTCGTTGAAACTATTACTTTGTCATTGCTGCAGCGATTGTTAGTGGGTAAATGTTTGCTTCTCCTCAATCCGCCTAAATGCTTCATCAGCCTTAGGGAGAAGCTTATCAAAGAGTAAGTAAAGGAAGGCTACTGCGTCCAATACGTACATCTTCATTAGATTAGACCACTTTCGTAATGCTTCTCTTAGCTTCAGCTAAGATGACCTTTGGCGCTGACCTTAGCCCTAAACAACTCTCGAACGGGGGATTCCATAATCTTACCGTATTTACTTACATTTTCTTACATTTAAGTCTTACAATCTAAGATGAGCGACTTAAGAGAAGAGGGATCAATCGGCTTTAACTACATCGGCGGGAAGTCCCCTTCCGTGATGAAGGGGATGAAAGCTGATACACTTATATTTACGTTGTCATCTTGGAGAAATACGTGGAGGAAAGGTGCTTAGCTATAGGTTTCGCATCTATCCTTCAAAAACCATTCAACAAAAATTAAGCGAACACCTTGAATTATGCAGATGGCTCTATAATCGATTATTAGAAGAGTTGAATAAAACAAAAGGAGAGTTAACTCAAAAGGATACTCAAGCCTTTATTATTAACCTTAAAGAAGAGAATCCAAAGCTGAAACGGGTTTATTCAAAAGTCCTGCAGATGGTGAACTACCAGCTTTGGAGCAACATTCGCGCCTTAGCTCAATTGGAGAAGAACGGTAAAAAGGTTGGAAGGCTTCGTTTCAAGGGAAGGGGTTGGTTCAAAACGTTGAACTACAACCAATCGGGCTTCAAGCTAGAGGGAAAGAAGTTAACCCTCTCTAAAATTGGAGAAATCCCCATGAAGCTTCACCGAAGGATCGAGGGAAAAATAAAGGGCGCAATTATAAAACGCGAACGCTCTGGAAAGTGGTACGCTATCTTTCAAGTTGAAGACGAACCTAAACTATTACTCAGAACTAATAAAGTTGTTGGGATCGATGTGGGGATAAAGCATTTCCTTACTGATAGCGAAGGAAGACAGATTGAAAACCCGAAATTCTACCAAAGAACTCTTGAAAGGATTAAGGTAATCCAGCATTGGCTATCGAAGAAAAGGAGGGGCTCGAAGAACAGGGAGAAACAAAGGATGAAGCTGGCCAAGGTGTACGAAAAGCTTGTAAACCAGAGGGATGACTTCCTCCACAAACTATCAAGATTTTACGTTAACGATTATGACGTTATTTGTGTAGAAGAGTTGCAAATACAAAACATGGTCAAAAACCACAATCTGGCTGGAAAGATACTCGATGCCTCTTGGGGAAAATTC
>WUQV01000193.1 GCA_009889585.1 Candidatus Bathyarchaeota archaeon
GCCGTTGGTTCCTCGCCTCCAAAAGTATAAAAGGCGGGACGCGCAATCGACAACCACCGAGGGAGCGGTTGTGGAGGTAGCTCGCAAGAGGTTAAGAGAAGTAGCTTTAAATCGCTTTAAGTACATAAGGACTTGTATGTTAGCGAGGGAGCTATGTTTATTAGTGAGGACGAATATAGCGGCCTTGACCCCAAAGGACGTTCAAGAATGTTGTCAATTTATATCAAGTATATGTGAAGAAGCTGGATGTAAAGATCCTAGCGAGTTATGTAGGAAGGCGGCAGAAGTTGTCATAAACAATGAGGAAAAATACTTAGAGCTTTGTCAACAGAGCTGCGCTAAATGTGGTGAATCTAGGGCTCCAAGGAGAAGGGAGCCTAGGTACATCTATTAAGGAGAAAATGATGGAAACGCACTACAATGTATAAGCCGTCAGATTTATCGACTCGTCCCATCCTCCTGGTGAAACCGTCATATTCGAACTTCTCATCTCTGCGTACGAACGGAGAGCCGTCTGCCATAGCCCAAATGTAATATGAGCGACTGTTGAAAGGCATCATGCTGAGGAAGCCAGCATATAGAGCTGTTTTATGTAAAATCCCTACCTTAATTTAAAAGATGACGTACTTGCCGAAGAATTCCACGGCGCAAAAGGCGAAAGCCTCTACGGCTAAAAGCCCTTAGGCTCTTTTAAAAGAGCTTTTAAGCTTATCCACTGGAGCGCTAAGAAGCCGAGTGCTAGCTTCATCCAAACCGTAAGGACCCTCGTGAGGATCACCCCAGCAGCGCTAACGTCTAACGGCATCCCGAACGACGAGTAAAGCCAAATCATTGTTATCTCGAAGATGCCCGTTTCAGCTGGCACTCCTAACGGGGCGGATTGAATGGCAGCTCCGATCGAATGTAAAATTATGATGACGCTAAAAGGCACGGGATATCCTAACGATGCGAAGACCGCGAATGGTATCAAGAGGTTGATGAACCAAGCTGATATCGAGAGGGTTACGGGGAGGGCTAACTTCTTAGGATGCCTCTTAAACGTCTCTATCGCTTCGTAAAAGGAATCGAGGAAATTCGCTACCTTCGAGCTCAGCCCTTCAGCTTTTAACCGCTTACGTGAGATGGCCTCTAGGAGGCGAAGCCCTGAGCTCGTAAGCCTCTCGATCCAAGCCCTCTTGCCCATCAGTAAGGCTAACAGGGTTAAGGAGGAGGCGGTAGCGACGGCTACAATCGATAACAATCCTAACGTGGATAGAAGCGCCTCACGATACAATGCAATGCACGAAAGGAAGCCGACGATGAAGGCCGCTAGGGGCAAAATTGTGAGGACAGCCCGTTGGGTTAAGACGGAGGCCGTAACCTTCCCGGATCCGCCCTTCAACTCATTGTACATCAAGCGCGCCCTTACAACATCCCCGCTTATCGATTCCGAAGGTACGATGAAGTCGACGAACGCGCTCGCCCAGGAGAAAAGGAAGGCGCTCTTGAGCTTAACGTTCGTCGATAAAGCCTTTAGGAAACGTTGCCAAGCTAAGGAGTAAACGGCAACGTCCGCTACGACCAAAATGGCTCCCAAAGAGTAAACCCTTAAGTCGATCCGTCGAATCGCTTCAACGAGCTCGAAGGCGCCGATAGAGAAGTAAACGTAGAAAGCTAAGGCGATGAGCCCGATCGCCAATAGAAGCGATGCCTTTTTAAGCGATGTGTAATCCCTCATATGCATTAAATCTCATCTCATTTGCGATGGGGCTGCTTCGTTTACGTGCCCTCGTTTTCTTCGGTAGCTTTTTAAATTTAACGGCTCATAACATAGCCAACTTTCCCTTATGTTTAAGGGCTTATTCGCTAAGGCGTCAATGATATGGCGTTAAGCGATGGCTATTGAGCTTAATAGCGTGAATTAAACTAGGCACCTTAGGCGAAGGTCAACCTTGCCTGAGGAGTGGATTAAGGAGGAGATTTGCAAGGTCGTGAGAACCCTTCACGAGGAAAGGTTGATCACGGCGACGGGCGGCAACGTAAGCGCTAGGCCCATTGGCTCTAACGAGTTCTGGATAACGCCAAGCGGTTTATACAAAGCCGAGCTTCGCCCTGAGGACTTGGTCAAAGTCGATTTGAGGGGAGAAGTGGTAGAAGGGGCCTTAAGGCCGTCCGTGGAGGTGCTCATGCACGCCATGATATACGATCGAAGGGATGACGTAAACGGCGTCATACATTGTCATCCTCCGTTCATCATAGCGCTAACGGCTTGTAGCGCTCCCATCGAGCCGATTTGTGTTACGGCGGTTAGGTTCTTAAACGTCCCGATCGTAAGGTTTGAAATGCCAGGTTCGAAGGCTTTAGCGGAATTGGTGGCTGAGGCGTCTATGAATTCGGACGTAGTTCTATTGCAAAACCACGGGTTGGTGACGATGGGGCCTACGTTGAAGGAGGCCCTTAACTTGGCTCAATCGATTGAGGAAGTCGCGAAGGTAGTATTGGCCGTCCGTGCGTTAGGCGTGAAGCCCATCGTGATACCGGATGAATACGTTAAGTTGCTCGAAAGATACCTCCTTAGGAGGGGCTTTGAGGGTCATCATTGAGGTGTTGATCTTCTCCCTTTGATTTTTAGCCCATATACCGTATGTGACTTGGAAATGGCTGAAAATTCGAAGAAGAGAGTTATCTAACACGACTTATGCAAAAGCTTATAAATCTAAAACGTCTAAGTTAATGACCAGCCTATGTTACCTCTTCGAGAGTATAAACCTGGGGATGAAGAAGCATACGCTTATATATGGAATGAGGCTTTTAAAACATATAGTTGGTATCAAGAACATGGCCCACTAACAGTAGATGCTGTAAGAAGGATGATTGGAAAGGCTAAGGGGAACCTACATATAGGCTTATCTTCGCAAATATAGAAGATAAGCCTATAGCCTTTATAGAGGCCTTTATGGAAGACGTTGAAATTGGTAGAATTCATCCTTACAGACCCTGTATTCTACCTGCATATAGAGAAAAAGGCTTTGAAGTTGCTTTGATTAAGTCTTCTATTGAGCATTTACGGAAGTGTGGAGCAAAGAAGGTTAGATTTTCGATAAAAGGTTCGATTAATGAAGTAATGCCATACGTAGATTTATATCGCAATTTAGGATTTTATATCTGGCGTGAAGCTCAAATTATGAAGAGAAATTTAGATGATATACCTGACCTTAAACCACTTATTCCCTTGAAACTCTTAACCTCAAGACAAATAGGCGTTGATGCTTTTGTTAACTTCTTCATCGAATGTTTTAAAGATTCAAAGGATAGAGATGCCTCGAAAATAGCCTCTGACGTTCAAAAGGTTAAGCTGTTTATAAGACGTTTATTGGAACGAGAAGGCGAACATCACGATCCTGATTGTTGGATGGCCGCGTTCGCTGAGGAGAAGTTCGTAGGGTTTGCGATAGCTACATGTCGAGAAGGTTATGGGCTAGTGGCGGAGGTTGGCGTTGTCCCTCAGTTCCGTCGATTGGGAGTGGGTACCTTCCTTACGTTGAAAGCTTTACAAAGGCTTAAGGAGCGGGGTGCTAAAGAAGCTTTTCTCGGCGTGGACCTTCAAAATATGGAGGCCGTATTGCTTTACGAAAAACTTGGCTTTAAAAGGAATACCTCAGGATTTCTCTACGAGTTAGAAATGACTTTATAATTTACAATAATCTACATGTTAACATATGAAGGAAAGTACAATTAGCTATCATACATGGGTAACCCCTAATGTACGTTCGACATCTGTTTCAGAGATTAGGATTACCCATGAATCACGATTGTTATATCTTAACGTGAACCGCTTCCATCTGCTCAAGTTCAGCAACCGAACCGCTAGGTAAGGCCTTAACGATCTTCTCAGCTGTTAAGATGGCGACGAGCCTTTGGGCTTCAACTGTTTGAGATCCTATATGTGGCGTACAAACGACGTTAGGCAACTTCACGAGAGCACGGCCTATGGGCGGCTCCACCTCGTAAACATCCAAAGCAGCCCCTCTCAGCTTGCCTGATTGTAAAGCCTTCAACAAAGCTTCTTCGTCTACAATAGCTCCTCTCGACGTATTAATGAGGAAGGCGCCATTCTTCATTAACTCTATCTCCTTCTCGCCGATCATATGATAAGTTTCAGGCGTCAACGGAACGTGTAGCGTGATAACGTCGCTTCTCTTCAATAGCTCTTGAAGCGATACGAGTTCAACCCCTAGTTCCTTTAAAACCTCAGGGGCCAGCGGGCTCCTTTTCGTTACGAGTACTTCCATCCCCATAACCTTCGCTATCTCAGCGACCCTTTTGCCTATCCTACCGAATCCTACGATTCCTAACGTCTTGCCCTTTAGCTCCCAACCAATGAGCCCCTCCTTAGGCCATCCCCCTTCCTTAATCGCTCTATCGGCATACGGTATCATCCTAGCTAACGAGAGCATCAAGCCAATCGTAAGCTCTGCTACTGCCTCCGTTACAGCCTCTGGCGCGTTTAAAACGGTTATCCCCCTCCTCAACGCTGCCTCAACGTCGATGTTATCCAACCCCGAGCCAGCTCTAGCGATAACCTTCAGCTTAGCCCCTGCTTCTATGATTTCTTTCGTCACCTTAGTTCGACTTCGTACTATAATGACGTCATAATTCGACACTATATCCTTTAATTCATCAAATGAAATCTTAGGATTAACGTCTACATTAAAACCAGCCTCTCTTAACGCCCTTATCCCATCTTCATGAATTAAATCACAAATCAACACACTTATATTTTGCATTAACATCACCTTTTATTCAACTTTAAATCAAAGCGATTAACTTCTCCATCGATCGTCAACTAAACGTTCCCCTCAGCTTCCGACTTTAGGCGAACCACAGAAGCTTTTTCTAGAGGGAGATAAAGCTTTTGTAGAAGGCGTCGTATAAATGCTCGTCGGGATAGTCGGCAAGCCCAACACAGGGAAGTCCACGTTCTTCAGCGCCTCAACCTTAGTCCCCGTGGAGATCGCTAGCTATCCGTTCACGACGATAAAGCCCAATCGTGGCATCGGTTACGTCCAAGCCCCTTGCGCTTGCAAGGAGTTTAACGTGAAGGACCATCCCGTTAACTCTTTATGCGTAAACGGAACGCGCTTGATCCCAGTCGAGTTAATCGATTGCGCAGGCCTCGTCCCCGGCGCTTGGCAAGGGAGGGGCCTTGGCAATCAATTCCTAGACGAGATCAGAAAGGCTGACGCTTTAATACACATCGTGGACGCAGCAGGGGCTACGGACTTCGAGGGAAGGGTTTGCGAGCCTGGCTCTCACGACCCAGTCGAGGACGTGAAATTCCTTGAGAGGGAGATCGCGATGTGGATGGCTAACATCGTCAAGCGAGAGTGGCCTAAGCTAGCGAGGAAGGTTGAAGGCGGGACGAAGGACTTGTTCGACGTGCTCGAAGAGCGCTTAAGCGGGCTATCGATCAAAAGATCCCACATGTTCAAGGCCGTATCGTCAACCGGCTTGAACCCCGAGAAGCCGACGACGTGGAGCGAGGACGACTTCTTAAACTTCATCGACGCGTTAAGGCGGGAGTCCAAGCCGATGCTCATCGCCGCGAATAAGGTGGATATGCCGACGGCTGAGGACAACTTAAGGCGTTTAAGGGAGCTAGGTTACGTCGTCGTACCTTGTTGCGCTGAAGCGGAGCTCACGTTAAGGAGGGCTGCTGAAAGGAGATTGGTTGATTATAGGCCTGGCGATAGCGACTTCAAGATACTCAAGCCTGATGCGTTGACGACGGCGCAAAGAAGGGCGTTGGAAGCAGTAAGGGCTAGGGTCATGTTGAAATATGGGTCGACGGGCGTTCAAGAGGCAATCGACGCTGCCTTCTTTAAGCTGTTGAACGCCATCGTCGTATACCCCGTGGCGAACGCGGAGAGCTTGACGGATCATGAGGGAAGGGCCCTTCCGGATGCTTACTTAGTGACGCGAGGTACGACAGCCCGTCAACTGGCATACATGATACATACGGAGCTAGGTGAGACGTTCATATACGCCGTAGATGCTCGCGATAAGAGAAGGGTAGGAGAGGGCTACGTCTTAAAGGATAAAGATGTCATTTCCATCATCAGTGCTAGGAGGAGAGCATGAGCCATTCCTTAACGTTAAGATCATAAATTTACCTAGAATGAACCCTTCCTTTGACTTCAGGAATACGTGGAGAATGACGTTTGAGCTAAGGGGGTAGGAGCTTTAAGCAAGGCTAATAAGGGATATGTAAAGGCTAGAAAGTTTTCATGAAGGGTGAAGCGTGGAATAATTTCGCTAAAATGGAAGGCCTGTAGATAGTTAATAAGTCATAAGGATGGCTAGAACGTTATAAGCCGAACCCGCCTTCGTAAAGTAAGTTAAGAAGTGATCGAATCGATTTTAGCGCGAAGTGCAAATTCATGTACACGATATCCTAAGCTAAATAACTCCATAACATTGATATCAGCTCCTTAGCACTTGTTACATAAGCTTTAATCATCTCTTGTAAGAGCTCTCCTTCATGGAAATTCCTATGCAGATAATTGGCTTCAGCAAATAGCTTTGCTAACTTAATCTCTCCTCTTACCTTCGCTAGGTGGTTCATGAACTTCCGCAAATCTCTATGAGTCTCCAGCTCCATCCCTTCCTTAGCTGCAACCGCTTTTACCATCTGAGCTACTGCCCCCCAAAACTTTTCTGAGGCTTGCATGAGCCTTCCTTGTTGTAATAACCTCTCCCCTTCCTCAAGGAACTCTTTGACTAAACTCAATCAATTCATTAGGATCCTTCTTTAAGGCTTTAACTATCAAGTCTGCCAACACGACATTAAGCGGCAAGCCAAGGTTATTCGCCATAACATTTACCTTTTCCCACATGTTGACATGAAGCTTCGGTATACGCTCAGCCCATTGCTCACGTCCTTCTTCAAAAAGCTTCCTCAACGATAACGTTTGAGCCTTCATCTCCATACAAATGGTATGAAAATCCTCCCTTAACTTCTTGGCGATGTAAATGAGCTCTGGCCTTTCAAGCTCCGCTCTTAGCTTTTCCCATATAGCTTCAAGCTCTAGTGAGCTTACTTCTTCCATGCTCTTCACCTTAGCTCCTCATACTCAATTACACTACCAGTTTCATCATCAATAGTAACTCCGGCCCTAACTTCTATCCCCCTTACTTTGAACGTGCATTCGACCCTTCATTCACCCTTATCATATCTCACTTTTATAGGCCGAAAGCTATTGAAATCAGCATAAGGACCATAGGGTGAGTTTACTATGAACCAGTAAGCCTCCCGAAGGACGTCGGTGATGGATAAACGCCGCCTTTTCATCATTTTGACGTAAATTTACGGCAATATATCGCTTTCGGTTTGACAACCTTAATTACAGAGAAATTACCTCCCAAACCGACGCGTCCTCCTTTGATACGTTCGAACGGCGCGTAAGAAGTCTATCTTACGTATCTCAGGCCAATATACGTCTAGGAAAACGAGTTCGCTATATGCCGATTGCCACAATAGGAATCCACTAAGCCTCTCTTCGCCAGAAGTCCTTATGATGAAGTCAGGATCCTGTTTAGGTAAGTGTGCTGTATATAAGTAACGTTCAAACAGGCATTCATCTATCTCGTTTAAATCGATTTCGCCCTTCTTCACAGCTTCCGCTATCCTTTTAGTCGCATCTACTATCTCAGCCCTACCTCCATAAGCTACTGCAACATTTAAAAAGCGCCCTTCATACCCCTCAGTAGCCTTTTCTATCTCCCCCATCAAGCTTTGGATGCGCTCAGGAAGCAACCCCAGCCTTCCGACGAATTTCACGCGCACCTTCCTTTCATGAATGCTTTTGTCATTAAGCAATTGAGAGAGCTTCTCCTCTAAAATCTTCATGATCTCTTCGATCTCCCTTTTCGAACGCCTAAAGTTCTCAAGGGAGAATACATAAAGCGTAACCGACTTAATGCCAAGTTCATCACACCATCTTAACACCTCTTCAACCTTCTTAGCCCCATGTCTATGGCCAATCCACGGCTCTAACGAGCGCTTAAGCGCCCACCTCCTATTCCCATCGAGGATCAAAGCTACGTGGTCGGGCTTGACGCCATCCTTCACCTGACGCCAAAGCCATTTCTCGTAAAGCTTGTAAATCCCGAAGGCCCTGAGCAGCTCCCTTAACATACGCCGAATCACTAAGGTTCATGAGGTTTATATGTTTAACCATCAAAATCGATGGCCAGGTTTATGCTTTTCACGATTAAAGCCGGGGATCCTCTGGTGGCTAATCTACTAAGCGTAATTCATCGTCTCAAAGTTAAGAGCTACGTCAAAGCGGCCACCGCATTTGATAAGAGACTCAACATAGAACTTACAGAAGTAGCCAGAAAGCCCCGTTCTTCGTTCTTTAGAGTAGGGATGAATGGCGTGAAGATAGATTTAAATGCAGGGAGGTAGTACCCTATCATCGTGCCTGTGGCATGAAAGCTAGAAAGACGATTAAGGCTAAGATAATTTCACCAACCGTTAGAAAGCTTAGAGTTCTTGAGCTTGAGTATGGTAATTGGCAGAAGTACCTCAGGGGAGATAAAACAGTCAAGCTCCATTCTGCCACAAAGCAACAAGCAGACAGGTTGTTGAAGAGGTTAAGAAGGGTTTTGAAAGATAAGGAGTATCCTCTAATTATAAGAAGGGATTGCTTCAGGGTTGATGTTCAAGAGACAAAGCTAACTAAATATTGGGCTAAAGTCCCGACGCATAAGGGAGGCGTATTTGTCCCGATAATACCTCATGAACCGTTAGAAGGTTTAGAAACTAGGGAGGCAAAGCTCCTTAAGAAAGATGGGAATGGTACATTCATATAGCGGTTCAGAAGAGCGTTGAAGAGCCAAAAACAAACCCTCATAATATAATTGCGATAGATATGGGCGATAAGAACGTAGCTACTAAAATCGAGGTTAACAACAGGAAAGTCGAGAACCCTAAGTTCTATGGAAGGGAGGTTAGAGGCATCAGGAGGCATTATGATTGGCTTAGAAGAAGGCTTGGAAAAAAGAAGTTATTGAAGGTCATCAAGCGGATAGGGCGAAAGGAAAAAGTCAGAGTTAACGATGTTCTTCACAAGATTTCTAAGGAAATTGTCGAAAGAGCTAAAGAGACCAATGCCATAATAGCCATAGGCTACCCGAAGGGGATCAGAAATAAAAAGAAGAGGAAGAGTGCTTAACAGGATAACAAACAGGATGCCGTACTACAAACTCATGAGCTACGTAGGGTATAAAGCGCTCTGGGAAGGGATAAAGGTGATCAGAGTTAAGGAATGCTATACGTCAATCACGTGTCACGGATGTGGAGCTAACGGAAAGCGTGTTTCTCAAGGCTTATTCCTATGTTCGTCATGTGGATTGGAGTATAACGCTGATTTAAATGGGGCGATAAACATCGCTAAGTTGTCCCTAGGCTATATGCTTAGGGACGGGGCTGGTTTGACACAGCCCTTAACTGAGCGTGAAGCCGTGCCTCCGGCTTGTAGCCATGAGGCAGGCATGGCAGAGAGCTCAGAATCTCCCTACTTTAGGGGGAGGAGTGTCAAAAGTTTAGCATCTTCTTATACGTGTGAAGGCTTTAAAAAGCGAGTTTAGCCAGAGATGATCGAATGAGAAAAGAAGCAAGGGATTCTTACTATAATTTTAAGAAAAGAGGAATCCTCGGTTTTAGCTAACAACATCATCTTTGATAATTATCTTAGTTATATTTTCCTCAGGTAGAACTTATAGGTGCTTTGCTCGCGGCTTTAGGTATGGTGGCCCTTTAGCTACGATTGCAAAATCGTTATAAAAAGAAAGGACGACTTACGTGACACAGCCAATTACCTCAATACCTCGGGATTGACGACGTTCCGAGGCCTTCCTTCAATGAAGCTCCTTATGTTCTCAAATGCTATTCTCGTCCTTACCTGCAATGCTTCCCTTGTGTAAAAGCCTATGTGCGGAGTCAAAACCGCGTTTTCAATCTTAGTTGCCTTTAATATGAGGTCATCTAGCGGTAAAGGCTCAACATCATAAACATCTATTCCTACCCGTATCTTTCCACTTTCCAAGGCCTTACATAAGGCTTCCTTAACAACCACAGGCCCTCTAGCCGTATTTATCAAAATTGAACCAGGCTTCATTAATTCGATCTCCCTCTCCCCTATGAGTCCACGAGTTGTATCTAATAAAGGTACGTGTAAGGTTACTATGTCGCTTAACCTAAGGAGGTCTTTAAGACTTGTAAGCGTAACATTAAGCTTCTTTGCTACCTCCTCCCTAGGAGCGACATCATATGCTAGGACCTTCATGCCGAAGCTGTTTGCTATCCTTGCAACCGCTTGGCCTATGTCACCAAAGCCTACTATCCCGATGGTCTTGCCGTAAAGCTCCGTCCCTAAAAGGCCCTCCCTCGTCCAACCCGTTCTCGTCACGTGATCAGCTTTGATAAGGTTCCTTAAGAGGGCGATTAACATGCCGAATACCAATTCTGAGACGCTATGAGTTGCATAATGTGGGACGTTAGAGACGACAACCCCTCGCTCAGTAGCAGCTTTTATATCTACATGATCATAACCCGTAAAGGAGATGGAGATCATCTTGAGCTCTTTTGAATCGAATATGACCTTCCTTGAGATAGGATAGTTGACCCCAAGGGCTACATCAGCGTCAGCGAGCCTAGCCGCAAGGTCATCCTGTGATATCGGCCTTTCCTTTACGTATGTGAACTCATGAGGTGGCCCTATCAGCTCTGACGCTAGCTTCCTAACTACTTCATCTTCAACTTGCAGGTCTTCGAGGGCTACAATTTTCATAGCTACCTACGCACCTTAACTATCGGACTAGCACTTAAGCTTTATGGAAAAAATTAAAAGCCAGCTTTGTCCTAAAAAACGTGGTCGAATTGTTAGATGAAAGAGAGCTCCTCATGATACCAGGTCCAACGATGGTTAACCCCAGAGTTCTGAGGTCGTTAGCTAAACCCACTTTAGCTCATACTAGCGTTGCCTTCGGAGGGATTTTTAAAGAAGCGATCGAGAATATGAAGAAAATCTTCATGACAAATGGACATATCTTCATAGTTTGTGGATCTGGAACGCTAGCTCAAGAGATGGCGGTAGCGAACTTCGTGGAGCCGGAAGATAAGGTACTCGTCATTTGTAACGGATTTTTCGCTGAACGCTTCGTAGAAATATGCAAAAGATATGGAGCA
>WUQV01000194.1 GCA_009889585.1 Candidatus Bathyarchaeota archaeon
CATCGAGAGGCCTTAAGAGGATATTCCGTTAACGTAAGCGAATGTCCTAAGTGCGGGGCTAAGGTTGGCGCAGCGGGGCCCCTTTGGGTTGGAAGAATAGCCGACGAAGGCTTTTGCGAAATCATGAAGGAGGAGGTCGATCGAACGAGCTTTAGGAACGAGAGAGAAGTTCGCAAGCTGGTGGCCACCGTCCGTGAGGAAGCGAATGCGCCCATCACGTATTACGTCGTCGACAGAATCTGCGACAAGCTCGGCTTGTCGACGCCTCACTTAGAGGGCGTGACCCGTGGTCTCAAGGAGGGGGGCTACGTGGCGGTCTTAACGCATTTCAAGAGGAATGGCATAAGGACTGACGCGCCCTCTGCTAAGGTCATCGACGTTATCAAAGCTAGCCAGAAAACTCCCGATTTAATCGTGGAGATGAATGGCGTAAACCTTAAACGCTTCCTCCCGAAGGCCCTTTCGGGCACGTTGCCCGATGTGGACGGATGTCCAAACGCCGAATAAGGCTCCGTCCGAAACGGGCTGGGAGGGTCGGCGTCAGGTAGCCCATGCGTTAAAGAGATGCATGGGATGGCGGAGTAGTGAGCCCCGCGAACCAGCACATGAGGCCGGAACGCAACGCCGTAAAGGCAGGTTGAACGCTGGAAGCTCCCGACTTTAGTCGTGGAATAGCTCACCAAAGGCCTCTCCAGCCTTGGAAGATTTCCATGCCGCTGATGTCGCTGGAGGTGGATCGGCGTACAGAGCAAGAAACGCGCAGAGGCAATAACTTAGACTTTAAGCTTCTAGTCCGGCGATAGCCTTTACGTCTTCAATATACCGACGGACCTTTTCAACTACGTCCTCCTTGACGGCCTCAGGAACGTATTCGCCTTCGTAAAAGCAAAGGGCGTGAAGCTTATATTCTCTGGCGCTATACCTGTCGCTAAACCCCTTCTGTTTAACGGTTAAATCCTTAAGCTCAAGTTGAGCTAAAGCAAGCCTTCGCTCCCTATGGCTCCTTATCCTTTCCTCCTCTACGCCTTTAGCTATTAAGAGCGCGTTAGTAGCTTGAACGATCGCATTCCATGCCTTCTCAGCAGCATCCCTTATTATTTCATCCTTACGCTCTAGCTCCCACCTTGAAAGCTCCTCCACGGCCGCGCGATGGAACTTCTCAGCTTCAAACAGGTAGTACGATATGCGCTCCTCCTTAGACAACTCGATCAGCCCATACGTTGATAAGGGTTCAGCCCTTATTAGCGCCTCAACTTGGGACGTAATGGATAAGCCTTGAGAACCACGTCATGGGCTTTCCCTCGTCCGCTAAAGTTTTTAGCTGACGATCGGCGGTAATAGCCCCGCTAAAGGGTCTTATTTGAGCAACTTGGCATTGGAGTCCATCGACCTAACGAAGGTCTATAGACGAGGCTCAGTGAGGGCTCTTTCTAACGTCTCGTTAGAGGTGAAAAGGGGCGGGGTCTTCACGCTCCTCGGCAGGAACGGAGCTGGCAAGACGACGTTCTTAAGGATTGCTTCGACGCAATTGCTTCCGACGAGAGGTCAGGTCTTCGTCTTTGGTTACGACGTCGTTGAAGAGGCCGACTTCGTCAGGGAGGATGTAGCCGTCTTGCCTCAAGAGGCCATGCCGATACCTCCTTACACCCCTTGGGATCACGTTTATCATACGTTGGTAATACGAGGGGTGCCGAGGGCGGAGGCCAAACGTCGAGCCCTTGAGGCCCTTGAGGAGCTTGAGCTCCTTGAGTATAAGGATAGGCCAGCGGATAGGCTCTCCGGCGGGTTGCGCCAACGAACCCTCGTGGCCATGGCGTTGGCTACGAAGGCATCGCTTCTGTTCTTAGACGAGCCGACGTTAGGCTTGGACCCAGTGAGCCGAAGGAGGGTTTGGGAGGTCGTTCGGGAGCGCTGTCGAAGCGGTAGTACGATCGTCCTCACCACGCACTACTTAGATGAAGCTGAAGTCCTCTCGGACGAGGTTGCCATATTAGACGGAGGCAAGGTCTTGACGAAAGGAAGCGTTGAAGAGTTGAAGGCTAAGGTGAAGGAGAGCGTGAAGGTTGAAGTCGTAAACGGTTTTTCAGAGGAAGAGTTAACATCGTTCGGAAGGATAATCAAGGTGGCAGATCGATTGAAGGTGCTTACTGACGAAGGAGCGGCTGAAGAGCTGCTTAAGTTAGCCGTTAGGAGGAAGGCGAAGGTGCGAACTTCTCCTATTTCATTAGAGGATCTATTCGTAGACTTATGTGGTCCAGAGGATGATGAACGATGAGGAGCCATGGTAAATGGAAGGTGCGATGGCGTTCGCCTTTAGCGTTCGGCTATATGTACGGGCTCCTTTGGGTGCGTCGAAACCCGCTTTCACTCGTCTGGTTATTCTCCACCCCGCTAACGATCTTATTCCTATTGTACGTCCTCGCTGGCGAAAGGGCGTTCCCTCACGCCCTCGTCGGAGCTTACGTGGCTTTGTTCGCTGGAACGGGTATTTACGCAGCCGGCGACGCCTCTTGGTTACGCTTGGAGTTAAAGCTTCAGGATTTCTTCGTCGCCTCCCC
>WUQV01000195.1 GCA_009889585.1 Candidatus Bathyarchaeota archaeon
ATTCGCCTTCATTAAGTGGAGGATGTACCCGTCCCAAGCGTCCAAATCGTACTTCTCAGTATTCTCCAAGGATTTCTCCACATCATCTTTGTCGATATGCCCATACCAAATGACCCTTTTAGAAGAAAGTAAACTTCGCAACAATTCATTCGCTTCCTTGGGCATGACACCGTAAAACCTAGTTAAGATGTAATGGGTACCGAAGACCACAGTGTATGGAATGAGGGCTCGGATTCGACCTCTAACCGAATCCTCTATAAGTTTAAGGCAGTAGTCAGTAGCAGGGTTCTTAGACAGCCCAATAGCTAATATTCCAACGTCGATCACGGCGTCAGCCCTAATTTCCTTCTCACCCATTCGTCAAATATCCACCTCTTCATATCAATTGGAACAACTTTTGAAGGAAAGCCTCTAATCTCCACTAAATGATTTTTAAGGTACTCCATAATTTCATCAGGAGTCTTTTCCTCCCTCACGAGCTTGACCATAATAACTTCCCCTTCTAGAGCCCACTCAACTTCTTCTCCTTCACGAATCCCAAGCTTTTCTCTTATCTCCACTGGAATCACGGTTCTTCCCTGAGAGGAAATCTTGGTCTTGCTGGTCATGCAAAATCATCTGGAATGGAAGATGGCATTCCATCTAATAAACATTACTACGCGCCCTTTTTCGATAGCCTCTACGTTTTTAAGCGGCTACTTTAGGAGGCTATGGATTTTCCACGTAGTATTTTACGCCTATGGCGGCTTCGAAATGATGAATGATGTCTACGCTCGTAGTTGCTCTAATGATGTCGTTGGAATTCAGCAAGTCACCTTTAATGAGTTCGGAGTTTAGCTGTTTCATGATTTCCGCTACGTTCCCTAGTTTTTCTCTTCATAGGTTGTCGAAGCATCTAACGTTAAATCCTGGTTTGATTAGGCGCTCACATAAACGGCTTCCAATGAAGTTAGCGCCTCCGGTCACAAGGGCTATCATCGTACTGCGCCACCACAGTTTATATCGCATTTGAGTTAGTTTTGTGCCCTTGAATTTTCTTTAAGCTCATGTGCTTAGTTCAAGTATCTCTTGCCCTTTGTTGAAAACATCCTCGCCTATCTTTATCGCTTCCTCAGCTTCCTCTTGTTCCGTGAAGATTGGCTCGTAGTCGGCTCTAGCTCTATATGATGTGAGCTTTCCTATTTTCTTCGCTAGATCCTTCGGGAAAGCTTTCGTTTCGACTAGATTTCGCACGAAGAGTTGTAGCAGTCCCCCCGTGGGTTTTTGGCAATCGTGTTATACCTCTGGCTATGAGTAGGGCTCTCATGGTTAGTTCAACGCATCTATAGGCATCTCCAAGCGCTGAATCATAATCTTTGTCGTCAAAGGCTTCTTTGGCCCTTTTCAACTTCCTCTTGGATTTTTCGAATAGCACTTTAGCTTCTTCGATGGAGGACAACTTTGTCATCCTTCACGTTTCTTACGAATGAAAATCCTTTTTTCTCCATCCTTTTCCACTTTTCAACGTTCTCCACGATGTTTTCGATTATGACACCTTTTCCAGCGAATTCTAGGAAGGTATCGCCAAGCTTATCGAAAATCACGTCCAAAGCTTTCTTTCGCTTCCCACTAACTATGATTAAAAGGTCTACGTCGCTGTCCTCTATATCTATTTTGCGAGCTACGGA
>WUQV01000196.1 GCA_009889585.1 Candidatus Bathyarchaeota archaeon
ATAAAAAACAAATTATCCAAGCTTATATACCTTACGAATTCTTTCCTTTACATCCCAAACGCATTTCAAGCCCTTAGGGAAGGTTACAAGATCGCCTTTCTTTATTTCAACCTTCTCTCCATCTTCAATCTCAACTATAACTCTGCCTTCTAAAATGTAACACGTTTCATCTTCATCATATTCCCAAGGAAATCGTAAAACTTCGCAACTCCATTCAGGCCAAGACTTTACCCCAAGCTTCTTAAGCTCCTCATTTGTAGGTTTAGCGACTTTAACCCTTGCCACGTTCTTACACCAAAACTTAACGACAAGGCGGCCTTTTTAAACCTTATCCAGCTCAGCGTTTAAGAGCGCGTCCTTAAAGGAATCCCTACGTTCGCATGCCATTCCGTTAATGCAAGCAGTCCATGAGCAAGCTTTACGAGTAGAAGGCCCCTCGGGGTTGGTTATTAAGGGATCCCTAGTTAGATGCGACATTAGTGGAATTGGTTCAAGGTTAACTAAATGTACGATCGAAAGAGCTATAGAGCTTATCAAGAGGTTTTTATCTGTGTAACTATAAGTGCACATCAACACATGGCGGGCTTAAGGATTAACTCAAGGTATGACTTCCGAGTCGAACGATGTTTGTTAAGCCCTAAAAGGTCGAGAACTTTAAAAAGCTTATCCTCGAACTCGCTTAAGCTTGATCCGCTTTTAACTTCTGCTTCAAGTTCTACAAAGCTACCTAATCCCTTTACTTCATCAAGGTATACGTTGACATCCTCCAACTTCCACTTCTCCCTTACTTTAGCGATAGTTGCTATTAGCTTAAAATCGAGGCACTTAAGTATCTTAATGAATGCATCATAATCCCCAACTATAACGCTTATTTCCTCCCTTGTCTTAGTCTCCAGCCCAGACTTCGGCCCCTTATACGTAACTGAAATCCCATCAGCGCTAGTCCTCCTAACCCTTAAAGCCTCATCCGTTTGAGCGAAATCGCGTAATGGATGATTAAAGTAAACATCAGCCTCTTCATCAATCGTTATGAAAGTTGCCTTAAGCTCCTTCAATCGCTTACGAACGCTGCTTAAATCGTCCACCGAGACCTTTATCTCCGCCTCTATCATTCATTTCGTCCTAGTCGAATTCCCTTAATGAATTTTTCGTTAACTTGTAATACAATAAACTTAATGTTGGCGATCACGGCCGCTCCTTCAAAAGGGCCATCATTCGCGCCAGATCAACCCGCGCGCAATAACTTAAATAAGACCTTAGACAAGTAGTAGAATGAAAACATGATACCAAGCGAGCTTGATTATGAATTAAAGTTGCTTGAAAGATTAGTTAGCATCGATACTGACGTTACGAAGAAGGCTGGATATAAGGAGTGCGCAAATGTAATAGTCGATGAATTAAAGTCGTTAGGGATAGAACCGGAAGTCCTTGATTCTTCAGTCGTCGCTGGCGATGGAATTTCAAGGCCGAATATAGTAGCAACGATCGACTTTAACGCGGATAAGACGGTTGGCCTCGTTTCACATTATGACGTCGTACCTCCTGGAAATGGATGGAGTTATCCTCCGTTTAAGTTAACAATTGTTAATGGTAAGGCATACGGTCGTGGAACAGTAGATGACAAAGGTGGAATCGTCATTTCAATTGGCGTTGTTAAGGAGCTAATGCGACTTGGGAAAAGACACAAGTATAATGTGATGTTGATTATAACGCCTGAAGAGGAAGTCGGTGGAGCATTAGGCTTAGGGTACGTGTTAAAGGCTGGAATTAAATGTGATTATGCTATTATTGTCGACGGTGGATTGGAGGCTGTTTACGTAGGTGCTAGCGGCATAATTCATGGTGAAATCGCCGTAAGGGGCGTACAGGGTCATGCAGGTTATCCGCACATGGCCTTAAACCCAATTCCGCTTTTAGCGAAAGTTATTAATAAGTTTGAAGGATTCGTTAAAATGCGTGAAGGGAAGCTATCCTTTTTAAATGCACCGCCTGAATCTCCAAAGGAGAAGGTTTGGGGACGATTTAGCTTTACGATACTAAGGGCGGGTGAAAAGGATAATGTAATACCTGGAGTAGCTAAAGCTATATTTGATATGCGTTTAATACCTGAAGAGGACATGGTTAAAGCTGAGGAGGAGTTAATATCCTTCGTTAATAAGCTGAAAGAGGAGCTCGGCATCACTATTGAACTTTCAATCCTTGAAAGGTGTCGGAATTATTACACGAGTTTAGATGAGCCGTTCGTACGTGAATTCTTAAGCGCAGCAAGGTCGGTTTACGATGAGAAATTAGGGCTTGCAGCTGAATTAGGGGCGAACGACGGCCGATATTTTGCTAAAGAAGGCATACCTGTGATAACGTTCGGGCCGATAAG
>WUQV01000197.1 GCA_009889585.1 Candidatus Bathyarchaeota archaeon
CTCAGCAGGCTCAAAGGGCCGTCCCAGCCCCGATAATCCTCGCTTTAGGATGTTTAACGAGGCTCTATAATCTCTATCCTTTATTTCCATACGTTCCTTTGATGTATCCCTTGGGTTCACCTTCACAACTATCCTACCAGCTCTTTCAGCCTTGTAGGATAGCATTTGAAGGAATTTACCCCAAGAGGCGTCAAGGATCTTTTGAGCCAGATTATGGTTTTTGACCATGTTTTGTATTTGTAATTCCTCTACGCAAATAACGTCATAATTGTTAACGTAGAACCTTGATAACTTATGAAGGAAATCATCCCTCTGGTTTACGAGCTTTTCATATACCTTAGCCAGCTTTATCCTTTGTTTCTCCCTATTCCTTGAGCCCCTCCTTTTCCTCGATAACCAATGCTGGATTACCTTAATCCTTTCAAGAACTTTCTGGTAGAATTTCGGGTTTTCAATTCGTCTTCCTTCGCTATCTCGGTAAGGAAATACTTTATTCCTACGTCAATTCCAACGGCTTTATTTGTCTTAGGCAACGGCTTAGACTCATCTTCAACTTGGAAGATGGCATACCATTTTCCAGAGCGTTCACGCTTTATGATTGCGCCCTTTATTTTTCCCTCGATCCTTCGATGAAGCTTTATGGGTATCTCCCCGATCTTGGAGAGGATTAACTTCTTTCCCTCTAGCTTGAAGCCGGATTGATTGTAGTTCAACGTTTTAAACCATCCTTTGCCCTTGAAACGGAGCCTTCCAACCTTTTTACCATTCTTTTTCAGCTGAGCTAACGCTTTGATGTTGCTCCAAAGCTGATAATTGACCATTTGAAGAACCTTCGAATGGACTTCCTTTAGCTCGAGCTTTTCCTCCTTAAGCCTAACGATAAGGGCTTGAGCGCCTTTTTGCGTCAACTTTCTTTTCTCTTCCCTTGCCCTGTTTAGTTCTTCGAGCAATCGATTGTAAAGCCATCGGCAAAGCTCGATGTGGGATTGTAGCCTTTCTTGAACGGTTCTTGAGGGATAAAGCCTGAACCTATAAGCTACTTGCACCTCTCGATCAGCCTCTTTATAACGTCTATAAATAGTTTTCGGCTTTCATCCCCTCCCTCACGGAAGGGGACTTCCCGCCAACGTAGTTAAAGGTTTCGCGTTTCGAAGAGCCGATGCTTTCTCGGCCTTTTGCGCTCATATCGACCTGACGGCAAGATCATCTGTTAGCTTATCGCGAAACCCTTATAAAAAAATGGATCCGGAAAGCCTCTAACTTTAGTTATGGATAAGGA
>WUQV01000198.1 GCA_009889585.1 Candidatus Bathyarchaeota archaeon
AATTGATGGAATACGTGGAAATGGAAGATCAAAGAAGAGTGAAAGAGATCCTGGAAAAGAACAGAGTAGAAGTTCCTACGTTTGAATTGAAATCTGGTGCTCCGGCCGGGATTTGAACCCGGGTCTCCGGCTCGAAAGGCCGGAATACTTGGCCGGACTATACTACCGGAGCGCTGCTTGAATACGGACGATCCTCCTCGAATTAAGTCTTTCTAATCGAAAAGAATACGATGAGGATGAGCTTGAGGCGCTCCTTCGCTTAAGCTGGGCTCGGCCGAAAAGCTCAGCCTTTTAAAGTCGTTCTAAGGGTTTAAGCGCCTCTTCGCGCCTCCTTCGTACGCGATGCCTACGCGCATGCAGATCCTTGAGCTTCGTCTAATGCCTAATCGAGGCGAGCCGAGGCCTTGACGCACTCCTTCAACGGGGCCAAGCGAACGCTTGCGTCGTTCATCGTCGGCGCATAATGAGCGGCCTTAACGGAGTTCGTCATAATCTCATCAAACCCCAACTCCTTAGTCCACGTCACGATGGCACAAGTATCGCATATAACGCGACCGCCAGCTGCTTCTATGATCCTTACGCACTCTTCGGCCATTCGCTTGACGTACCTCGACGTACAAACCCATAGCTCGACGTCGTCCCTTAGCCTTTCGCCCTTTAGGAGCCTTGCAACCGCCTTAACCTCCTCAAGGGAGCAATGAGGGCATCCGATGAAGACTAGGTCGGGCTCCTCCTTAGAGCTCGTTGACAACCTTTCGACGATGTCGTCGAGGGATTTTCGGCTCACGGTCGCTCTCTCAAGGCCTTCGGGAGGGAGCTCATCCTTTAGTTGGAACAAACTCGTCATTCCGCTTGAGGCCATCGACGCGCCCATCTGCTTTAGCTCGTCGATCGAGCTCCACCTTAACCCCTTGAGTAGAGGAACGCCTTCCTCAACGACCTTCCCTACGTAATAGCCTAAGGCGCCGAAGTCGACTTCGTTTTTAAGCTGGGTCTCGACTTCGAAAACGGCCGTAGGGCGCCTGCCCTCAGGCGTGTGTACGCCATAATCCGACGTCTTCCCTATTACGGCTGAGGCTAAGGCGCTCGGGGCGCCCTCTCGATTCGTATGAGCATTTAGTATCGAGTTGGCGTAAACAACTGCCGAGGACTCCGACCACGCTAAATGCGATCCCTCAGGCGGCTTATGTTCGTAATAAGGCGTACAAGTTAACGACGGGATCACGCCCATCTTATGAAGGGCGTTGAGTACTTCCCTTTGGCCCTCCTTAAGCCTAGGAGGCAGCACGTCCGCTAAATGTATCTCGTCGACGGATGAGGGGTTCGAAGTCGATGGGATCGCTACCCTCCCGCCGCCCTCGGCCAACGCCTTAAGGAAATCGATCGCCGCATCGCCAACGGTCTTGTAGGAGACGCCGGCTATGTGAGCCGAGTGAATCGGTATTAGCTTGGTCGCGCCGAATAGCTCGCCTAATTTGACGATGATCCTCATGCAAACTTGCTTAGCCCAACCGAGCTCGCCGTCGTAAACTCTTTCCTCTTCAACTGTTAAATACGTAAGTCATCCCTCCTTTCGACTTAAGATCTTGACGAGCCCTTCGTCGCCGTTTACTTCGACTTCATCGCCGCTTTTGATTTTAGAGATGTCAATTCGATCCACCATCGGTATCCCCGCGATAAGAGCCCCTACCGCTACCACTGGATCCGCGAATCGGTTGACGATAGCAGCCGGGACTAAGCCCCTTTTGGCCAATGAGTACAACACGTAACTGCCGACGGTCGAGCCTCGGCCGTGGGGAAAGCAAAGGATCGATCCCTTAAGGGGCTTGCCTTGGAGCTCGTGGCCCTTTTCGATCACGACGCTTGATTCGAGGCTCACGCCTCCGAGGAAGCTGATTGGCTCGCTTGAGACGAGCGCAACGCCCCTCGCGTGACCTGGGGCAATAGAGCGGCCTTGTAACACGATCATAAGGATGGGCTCCCTCAAGATCCACCTCAATCCATTGTTACTTTTAATAGGAAATCCTGGTTGAAATCGGAGCCTCCCCTAAGACCTTCGTCGCAGCTGCTTCAACCTTCTCCCTAAACCTCGCCTCAGTATAAACGCGTAAAATGTTAATAAATCCCCTTAATACGTTGAATATGCTCGATATCTCGCTAAGATTTCGTACTACTTTCCTCCCTCCTCTTTTGAAGAACACAGGCACCTCCATTGGTTCCATTAACAATGAATGACGATATGGTACTGATGGCAAAGTCGGTACATCTATTATAACCACCTCCTCCTTTACATCAGCCTTTTTAGCTATCTCGCTACGTAATTGATCCCTTACTTCTTCAACTTCAAAAATCCTCGATATTGAATCATCCCTAACGTAAAATATCCGTTCATAAGCGCACTTCAATAACTTCCTCCTTTCTAAGCCCTCTACGATAGACTTAGACCTTTCACATTTCTTCAACATAATCCAAACGGTAAAGTCATCAAGCGCTAGGTACTCCTCTGGCGTCTTAAACTTCAACAGCCCAAGCTCATCCTCGGCCTTTTCCATGGCTAAAACCATCATTATTTGAGCAGCTCGGCTAACTCGATGGAAGTATATGCTCTTAAACGATTCCACTCGAGCTATCATGAATGACTCCAACGCTGAAAGGGCTCCGATATCGACGGATAGCTCCCCGTTTAAAACGTCGAATGAATTGATTATTCGAGGGACGTCTACGTAGCCGTATTCAGCGCCCGTATGGTACGTATCCCTAACGATGAAATCGAGCTTATCGACGTCGACTGAGCTACGGACGATTTGATCGAGAAAGGCCCTTCCCGGCTTGTTTAACGTCCCTACGGCAAGCTTGCTTATTTCGCTTGGGTCGTAACCGAGCCCCTTTAGGACGTCGCTTAACTCAGACCTCTGTATAACCCAAGACGTCATATCCTCGTGAGTCTTTTCTAATGACTTGATGAGCAAGTGCTCGAAGACGTGAGAGAACGGGCCGTGCCCTACGTCGTGTAATAACGCCGCTATACGAACTGCCTCCGCCTCGTCCTTGCTCACGAGCCGCGAGACGTTGAAGTTCTCTAAAGCGCGACCGGCTAAGTGCATGACCCCTATCGAGTGCTCGAACCTAGTGTGGTTCGCGGCTGGGTATACGAACTCCGATCCGGCGAGCTGCTTCAACCGACGTAAGCGTTGAACGGGATGAGAATCGATGATATCTCGTTCCGCCTCGGTCACGTACACGTACCCGTGGATGGGGTCCTTGATCTCCCCCCAGTGTCGCCTCAACAAGCTCGCCTTTATCTGGGCTATATCGATGCTTTTGATTTATGCTTAATGCGGGTCGGTCTAAGTGAGAGGGGCCTTCATTTGCATCGAGGGGATTGACGCGAGCGGGAAGACCGTTCAAGCGAGAAGGCTCGTTAAAAACCTAAGGGCGCTCGGGTACGACGCGATTTACACGACGGAGCCGAGCCGAGGCGCCGTAGGTAGGCTCGTCAAAAGGCTTATCTTAAGCGTCGAAAGGCGGGCGCCGAGCGCCATGGAGGCCTTACTATTCGCAGCCGATCGATTGGACCACCTTCAAAGGGAGGTCATGCCGGCGCTAGCCGCTGGAGGGATCGTCGTCTCGGATCGTTACGTCCACTCGTCGTTAGCTTATCAAGGGGCCGCAGGTCTCGATTTAAAATGGATTAAGGAGGTCAATCGATTCGCGATCAAGCCTGACTTGGTCATATACTTAGACGTTCCGCCGGAGGTCGTGATCGAGAGGATTAAACGTAAGCCTTCGGTTATGGAAACCTTAGAGAACCAACGAAGGGTTCGAGAGCTTTACTTGAAGTTAGTAGAGGAAGGGGAGCTAGTCCTTCTTAACGGAAACCGTCCCATCGAAGAAGTCGCGAAGGACGTCCTAGAGGGAGCCTTGAAGCTTTTACGAAGCCTTCAGCTCGAAGGTTAACTAGAGCTTTTCATCTTGCGGATTCTCTCCAAGTCCTCGAGCAATATCGATAGAACCGTGCCGAGCCTTTGAATCTCTTGGACGTCCTTCTCCACTTTGATCATTCGATCTACCTCTTGCATCTTCGTTAATATCGTTGACTCTAACGTCGATAGTATTATCGAGCTTAACGCGTGAATCGGGCTTTCGCCTTCTTTCACTACGACGACTTGCTTTTGACATCGTACGCACCAAAGCCTTTCGCCCTTTAGCTTGAACAACGGGGAAGCGCAAGCTGGACATGCTAACTCGGTTAAGGAAGCGCCTTGTCTAAGCAAATCGACCATCGCTCGAATGGATTCGTGGCTCTCGGACATTTTTCAACCCTCGAGGCGCTAACCTTCAGGCGAGGCTTTGATTTTGCATTCGCTCTAGGCTGATTTAAACCTTCAGCCTATCGGAAAACTCCATGATACATCCTACTTCCCCTTCATATTATCGAGGGGCCCATTACGGAGGCCGAACTCACGCATTTTGAGCGAATTGATGCAAGCGTTCACGCCTATCCTCTAGAGCAATCCTTCGATACCCTTGGGTCAAGATAGGCTATCGACAACGCTCTCAGCTTCGCTTTACAGCCTATGAAGGACTATAAGAGCTATCTACTGAAGTGGCTTAGCTTCTACTGCTTCTTTATACGAAGTCACCATATATCTGAAGCCTTCGAGGAGCTGAAGCGCCGAGCTCCGTCTGTCCGAGCTTCGCTTTTAAATGGCCAGCTTCGCGTCGGTTAATTCGGATTAAACGTCCATATAAAAATCTTATTAATTCCCAGTCCCTAATTCAAAACGGCTCCCTCGAGTTTTTGAGGTGAAACAATGAGCAAGAGGAAGCTGAAGGAGTATGAAGAGCGCATAAAGCAAGCCTTGGAGGTTCTAAGCCAGGTGTCCGAGGACGTGACGACGCCGCGCAACATAAGGAAGGCGGCCAAGGAGTCGATGGATGCGTTAAAAATGGAGAAGCATACGCACGCCGTCCGAGCTTCGAACGCCATTTCCATTTTAGATGAGATCTTACAAGATCCCAACATGCCGCCTTATACTCGCGTTAAACTTTGGAACGTTATGGGCCTGTTAGAAGCCATTAAGGATTAAGGCGAAGTAGATCGGCGATTAACGCTTAAAGAAGTTTAGCTTAAGGCGATGTAATAAAAGCAAGCCCTCTAACTTAACGGGGAGCCTTAATTATTTAAATTAAGGTACTCCAGATAAACTCATCTCAGAATACGACAACATTATAATAACATCTAAAAATTACATAAAAACTTCAATAAGTTGAGGCTTTCTCTTAACGATCGCCTCTTCTCTCGTAATCTTTCACCATATTTATATTACCTTCCTCTGAAGCATCAGGAGCTTTAACGCTTAACCAAGCGTCCAAGATCTCCTTCGCCACGATATCGCTCGTCAGCCTAGCGCTTATGGCTAACACGTTTGAATCATTCCAAAGCCTAGCACCCTTCGCAGTCTCTGCGTCGAAGCACAAAGCCGCCCTGACGCCTTTCACCTTATTGGCTGCGATAGAAACGCCCGTGCCCGTGTAGCAGACGACGACCCCGAAATCGGCCCTTCCCTCGGCGACGGCCTCCCCGACCTCGAAGCCGACGAGAGGCCATGGCACCGGCCTCCCCTCTTTTAAGTAACCAACTCTTATGACTTCAAACCCCCTTCTCTCAAGCTCCTTAGCGAGGAACTCTGCCACGGCGTAAAGGTCGTCCGAGCCGACTGCGGCTTTCCTCCTCATAGTCCTCCTAATTCCGTAGTTTGTTCAACAATATCAAGGATTCGCTTCTAAAGCTCAATTCCATTTTCTGATATCCTTTCATAATGTACTTATGATATTATTCTGCGTTTATAGCAATGTACGGATGCTTCTTGTAGCTGTTATAAGAGGGACCATAATCCTAGTGCTATGAGCGTTAACTTAGTAATCATTCTAAAGACCTTTTTATATTTTTCTTGAATCCTTTTCGCTAAGTGGGGTGAGCTGCCGCTAGCTACTCCTATGCCTATGAATGGCAATATTACTCCAAAGCCGAAGAGAATTAGTAAGTAGAAGTCCCACGTTGAACCTGATAATGAGCTTAGATAATATGACGAGGAGTAATGGAGTAGCGCAAGAGGCTTTGATTAAGACGAATAAGAAGCCTAAGAAGAATAGGCCAGCGAGGCTTAATCCATAGGCTTTAGCCAGCCTTTGTATTAATGGCTTAGTGCTGAAGGGCAACTTCAACACGTCCATTAAATTAAGCCCAACTAAGATATACAGAAGGGCTAATCTCATTGTAAATACTCGATCGTATTGAGTAAATGTAGAGAGGGCTTTGAAAGAGAAGAAGGCTAAACCTAATATTATTTAAGCGTCAATCAAGCCTAACCCGGATGCCGTTGCTCTACTTAATCTTGTAAGAGGCCCTTTATCCTTCTTAACCGAAGCTGCGAGAATGAAAGCCAGAATGGCCATATTGCATGGTGAAAAGCCGGAGAATAAGCCGAGGGAGAACATAATCTAAGGGTTATCACTTGTAACTTTTCGCCTACTATCGATAAAGCATCTCCATAAAGATACATGTCGACAGCTGCCCTAAGGTTCCTTAAAGTAATTTCCCTATTAATTAGCTTATGCCCTTGATTAATTACTATAGCAGGAATTGACGCAAGGTTATAACTTCGCCATCTAAAGAATCCATTTATAGTACCTACATCAACCCAAGGTCCTCCATATAGAAATATTCAAATAGAACTCTTGACATTCCATAAACAACATGCACAATCGTCAAGAGATTAAGGGCTATAATAAGGGTGCTTCAATCATTAGATAAGATCTTATAAACGAGCAGAACATGGCCCAATTCCTCCATTGAGAGGCATTAAAACCGAAATATATATGTATCGGAACTCCTAGTAGGAACGCGAGGCGGGGCATGAAAAGAAAAGCAGCGTTAACAGCGTTTCTCATAGCCACGATCGTATTAGCAACGCTTGCGGTAACGCTTCCTTCCGTGGCCATGGCTCAGCTGGTTGTAGCTCAACAGTCGCCAGAAGCAAGCCAAGAGCTAATGTTATATAATAGGCATACATGGTTATGCACCTGGTTGTTACTGGATATGTCAACAATTAGGTTATTGTTAAATCGAGGGTCAATAATGATTACAGAGTCTATCATAACTTTTATTCATATGATTTGTGGAGGAGTGGCAGGTGTATTCATATTCTCAATTCTACTAGGTCGCAGGCTTAAGTTGAGAAAGAGAGATATATTAGCTATGTGGATGATGTTCTTTATACCTTGGATAATAGTGACCATACTAATACAGCTGCTCCATCTATATGTATTTAAACCTTCTTAGGTATGCTAGATGACTTGGTGCTTATTTAAGAATCGCTAGTGGTCCCACTATGTTCTACTCAACCTCTAAGATTAAAGCTAGCCTCATCAAATATAATGTGAAGAACATCTTACGGAAGGGTTCATGGTTTGTAGTTGCTGTAGCAATACTGTTTATCGGTGTCGATGCTTATGTAAAGTTTTGGTATTATGTGATATGGGCAGCGATCCTTTCAATAGGTGTGCTTAAACTAGATTTAGCAAGCGGGAAGCTCGCTATAAGGCCTGCATATCAACTCATTATTGCATCAACTTTAATTTTCGCTGCCATACTTGCAATTGATTGGGCTGCGCTTGGAAGGCGGGATTTTATTCAGTGGTCTTATGCCATTTTTGCTACACTCATATTCTATCGTGAGGGCTTTCGATGGGCATGGTCCTCCTATTACCACGTTTGACAAAGACTATTCAGCGCTCCAACTGAGGAAGCGAAGTTTTAAACCTCAATAAAGGGGATGAAGGCACGATAACAATTGCAAATGAGAACTCAAGGAGCTTGAGCAGTCTTTTAGTAACGCGATTGGAAGAACCTTCACTACGCTTAACTAGTCGAGCTAAGCCTTAACTCGCCGTAATTCTCTAACTTGCTAGCCCTTTTAGAGGTATCTGAAGCTTATTTGTACAATAGCTATATGCACTTATACCGTTGAGGTTACGTTAGTAAGGAGAGCGCTAGAAGAGTTTTAAAGCAAAATAGCTAAAGAGGCATTAGAATAGTCATTATGCTTTTATGGATAATACCCTTTTCTCAAGCTCGGCTAACCTTACTTTTATCGCGGCTATCTCCTCGATGACTGGTATACGCTTTTCAAGGGAGTCAATTCCTGCGTTTACGCTTTTCTCTAAAGAATCAATTCTTGCGTTTATACTTTTCTCTAAGGAATCAACCCTTGCATTCATGCTTTTCTCTAGAGAGTCTATCCTCTCTTCTAAGGATTCTATTCGTGCATTCGTACTCTTCTCTAAAGATTCCATTCTTGCATTCACAGCCTTCTCTAACGAGTCAACCTTCGCTGACAAGGCTCTAATGTCCCCGCTTAACTCGCTAAGCTTAGGCAAAAGAAGCCTCTCAATCCATGATGGGATCCTTTCAACCAACGACTACACCGAATCTAGGTCTTACGCTCTTTTACGAATATTTAAGCTTACCCTTGACCTTTAGCGATGCAACAAAAACTAGGCTTAAATTCCAAAAAGGGGTTTACAAAAAGCCTACGGTTTTTTGTGCGAAGCCGCTGGAGTTCGAACTCGGCTCGGGAGCTTAGGTAACTTCTAAGATGCCGACGCCTTCGCTTAGATCTCTATAGAGCTATGGCTTAAGGAGGATGTCGAAGCCAAATCGAGACCGCCTCTCCTAGGGAAGAGGGTCATGCCCGAACGGCGTATGACGTGGCTTCACGGGTTGGTAGGCCCCTTTAGAATCGTAAATACTTTAGCTATAGAGGTGAGCCAAAGGGTGAGGCCTAAGCGACGAAGGTTTAAGGAGGATTTACCAATAGCAGATAAGGTCGCTGAATTCTTAAAGGCATTTTAGAATGTGTACCACTTGGACGCTGCCAATAACAAAATTAGTGTTAGAAATGAAATACGTTGTTAATAAAACTTAGGCTGAAGTTAATGCTAAACGATCGATTGAAGCCTTATTCAGAAGCTAATCTTAATTAATGCTTACGCTTAAACTAAGGCCTCATTGAGGTCCCCTTTCGATCGTTAGCCCATGGCCTCTACGATTAACTCGGCTAAGTCGTATACTTTCATCCTCGAACCGCTTTGCTCAACGGCCTTCGAGATCGCTATTTCACAGAACGGACATGCTGTTACTATAGCGTTCGCATCCGTTTCCTCTAACTCCTTAAGCCTCCTAATGGCTATGGAAGAGGCTAAATTTGGAAAGGCCGACAGAAGCCCTCCTCCAGCGCCGCAACAACGCGCTTCATACTTATTGAACCTCGTCTCGATGAACGTAACCCCAGGGATGCCCTCGAGTATTGCCCTCGGCTCCTCGATTACCCTCATATGGCGGCTTAAATGGCATGGGTCGTGATACGTAACCGACATCTTCACCTTCCTCTTAAAAGAGATTCTTCCTTCGTCGATTAACTTAGCGAAGAGTTGAACGACGTGTAAAACCTCTACATCGAACCTATCGATGTGCTTAGGATAGTCTGCCTTCAGCGTTCGATAACAACCTGCACAAATCGTTATCAACCTTCGCACTTCTACATCTTGAAACATTTTTACGTTATACTTCGCATGTTCCTCAAAGAGAGGCAAACGGCCAGTCCTATGCATCCAACTACCACAACAACCTTCCTCAACCCCTAGGTAAGCCAATTCTACGCCAGCTTTAACAAGGGCGACGGCAGCAGCCTTGGCTGCGCTCTTCCGTATGAACGAAGGCGTACATCCGACGAATAAAAGCTCATCGGACTTAGCCTTAAAGGGTATATCGATCGCCCACGATCCCCTTTCCTCAGCCCTCGCGGCCCTTTTGTAATAAGGGTTGCGATGTTCGACGGCCCATTTCGCCATGAGCTCATGCTCAAGGGGGGCGAACCCTGCGTCCACGAGATCCGCCCTAAAGCCTTCGATGAGTTCGACGTTATCTAACGCGCACCTATAGTTACAGAAGCCGCACGTCGTGCACTTGTAAATTACGTCAGCAAGGCCCTTCGACAGCCCGTAAAGGCCCTCTAGGAGGCCTCTGACGATTAACATCTTGCCCCTGAACGAATAAGGCTCAAGCTTTAGCTCTTGATAAACGGAGCAACCCTCTTGACAAAAGCCGCAGCGGACTCGATTGCAAACGTACGGATCGTGAAAGCGTTGAACTCGATTAAGCGTTCGTATCGCGGCCATTGACGCCCCTTCGGACCCCTAGCCTTTAAATCTTTCTGAACGCGTGAACTACCCCTCCCTATCTGAAGGGGCTTCCTGCTTCAACGATGGAGCTTGCTGGCATCTCCACCAGTAGAGGCTTCATCTCAGCAGGCTCTAAGGGCCGTCCCAGCCCCGATAAGCCTCGCTTTAGGATGTTTAGCGAGGCCCTATAATCCCTATCTTCTATTTCCATACGTTCTTTTGAAGTGCCCCTTGGGTTCACCTTTATCACCATCCTACCAGCGTTCTCAGCTTTGTAGGATAGCATTTGAATGAATTTTCCCCAAGAGGCATCGAGTATCTTTCCAGCCAGATTGTGGTTTTTGACCATGTTTTGTATTTGCAACTCTTCTACACAAATAACGTCATAATCGTTAACGTAAAATCTTGATAGTTTGTGGAGGAAGTCATCCCT
>WUQV01000199.1 GCA_009889585.1 Candidatus Bathyarchaeota archaeon
CCATATATAAATCTTTTAATTGTGGGTCAAAAGATGGGACTTTTTACCCACGACTGAATCGGTTACCGTGAGTGGCGATACGGCCTGTGGGATGCTTATTGCTGGTAGCTTTCCGACTGCCGCATGCTTGAGGTTTTAAGCCGGAGCCATAAATAAAACGAATCCAAAAGCTGAAAACAGATAAAGGGGATTTCGCGAGGGGGCATCACTGGTCTCCCGTGGGTTTAGATCTGCCCCAGCGCCATTTGAAATCGAGAAAAGGGCGTTTCTGGGCTTCAACGCCGGCATCTTCCACGCTTTCTATTTCACTTGTTACAATAGCTTCTATACTTAACTCACTTACGTTTCAATTTTGCTTTGTTTCGCTCTGCTCAGTTTCTAAATTTTCGGTCTCGATTTGTTCTGTACCCTCTTTATTTTTAGCAATTTCAGTTCCTTATTTAGGGTCCCACTTCTCCGATCTCCTTCTTTGAATCCTTCGAGCCCTTAATTCTTCGTCTGTAAGCGCATTAGTTGATAAGCGATTCTGAGCCTATAGAATGATTTGATCGTGACAGCGCGTCGGAAAAATCCCGACTTCCCCCTTAGCTTCGCCGAGTTCACCTCGGCTTCATCACGCTCATCGAAGGGCTATCGGGGGACGCTGATGCTCCCCCATCTTAGTGGCTCATCTAGCGGCTACGCTAGAGCCACTAACATGGAGGGATGAGGCTTGGCATTTAAATTTTCCGACAGCTTAGATCGTGAGTTAAAGCCTTAATGATTTAGCTAAGAGCTCCGGCAAATCATAAACTGGCAATCGTTCCCTCGCCCGCTTCATCCCCTCCCTAAAGTTTTCAACACAAAATGGACAAGCCGTCGCGAGCGCATCGATTTCCGCTTGTTGAGCCTGCTCGATTCGCCTAATGGCTTGTTTTATCGAGAATTCACGAAACGCTGACCTGAACCCTCCTCCAGCACCACAGCATGAAGCTAGGAATCGATTTCTTAACGGAACCTCCTTAAGGACTACTCCTGGAATCGCTTTCAGAACGTTTCTTGGCGCATCATATACGCCCATGCATCTACCGAGGTGACATGGATCGTGATAAGCTACGGCAAGCTTTATCCCTTCGGGCTTGAGCTTCCCATCCCTTATAAGGCATTCAAAGAATTGAGAAGAGTGGATAATCTCCATGCCTAGCTCTTTATGAAGATCAACTCCAAGCTTCATTGGATAATCGTAAGAAAAAGTTCTATAGCATCCAGCACAAGAGGTAACGAGAGTTCTTACCCCTACATCCTTGAATAACCTCCTATTTTCTTGAGCGAGCTCCTTAGCAGCGCTCCAATACCCAGCCCTGATTAACACGGATCCACACTCGCCCTCCCTCGGCCCGAGGATCATAAAGTCGACATCTGATGCCTTTAGTACTTTCACGGTTGCAACTGAGGTATCCATAACCCTATAGGAGGCCATGCATCCAGCCCAGTAAAGAGTCGGCGCCTTTTCCAAGGGTTTAACGTCATCTGGTAACCACTCTGCCCTTTTCTCTTGAGGCTCTCCGAACGGATTTTTAACGCTCCTTATGTTTTCCAGTATCCGCTTATGAGCAGGAGGCGTGACACATCCAAGGTTAACTAAGGTTGCTCGCGCAGCCTCTATTACGTCCACTGTTTTAACGCCGGAGGGACCTCTCCATAGGCAATAGGCACAGGTTGTGCAAAAGTAGAGGCGCTCAATAGCATAGTTGGAAATGTTAGGTAAATCTCCTTCAAGAAGGGCCTTAAGGATTTGAATCCTGCCGCGAGGGGCATTCGCCTCTCGGTTAACGAAATCTTGAACAGGACAAAGGCCACGACACCAACCACACCTCATACACTTACAAATTTCATCGTAATAATCCTTCAAAGGAATTCGTTTTAGCAACGCCCCTTCCTCAACCATTTCATATTCCCATTATCATCATTTAATCGGCCATGGGCCTCCTTTTCCCTTGAATGGATTAAGGATCATGTTCGGGTCGAACGCTTTTTTGATCTCACGCATTAGATTTGTAGCGATAGGCCCATGTTCTAACTCCACGTATGGAGCCCTTAGTATGCCGATTCCATGCTCACCAGTAATGCTGCCTCCTAATGGTAAGGCTATCTCCTTATATAGGATGTCCAAGGCTTGAAAGAAGGCATCCCTTTGAGCTTTATCACGTTCATCGAAAATGAACGTTGGATGTAGGTTTCCATCCCCGATATGACCGAAGAGGCCGAGGTCAAAGCCCGGTACGGCAAGCCTTTTTGGAATAGCCTCGATTCTTACGCAAGCCTCTGGGATTTTAGTCACTGGAACGGTAAGGTCCTCCAATTGAGCCGTAGGCCTTAAGCGCGCTAATGCAGGAAACGCCGACTTTCGTGCAGTAATAAATTGTTCCCTTACGATCATGTTTGGCGCTCGTTCAGCGAATATTGGCTTTTCCTTATATGCGATCTCATCAATAAGCATCGCTTGTCTTTCAGCAGCTTCCTTATATCCATCACAATCAACTAATACCATGTATCCCAAGGGGAAGGGCAACTTAATGTATTCAAGTACAGCTTTAGTGGTCATTATATCCATAAACTCCAGCATGCTTGGAATAATCCCTTTCGTCCTAATACGAACGGCAGTTTTAGCTGCTTCCTCAATCGTTTTGAAAACATATAATGAGGTGACGTAAGCTTCTGGAAGTGGAGTGATCTTAAGCCCGATCTTAGTGACTACGCCTAGGGAGCCCTCTGAGCCAACTATAAGTCTGGTGAGATCGAAGCCGGAGACGGATTTCAACGTTTTCGAACCAGTGATGATGACATCGCCAGTGGGTAAGACGACTTCAAGCCATAATACATGATCCCTCGTAGTGCCATACTTTATCGCTCGATTCCCTGCGGCGTTAGTGTTAACCATCCCGCCTATGGTACAACCAGCGCTGCTCGCTGGATCCGGTGGGAAGAAGAACCCATGTTTCCCTAAAAACTCGTTTAGGGCGTCGCAGATGACGCCTGGCTCCACCACGACCATGAGGTCGTCAGGGTCGAATGACAATATCTTATTCATGGCGAACATGTCGAGGCATATTCCGCCTTTAACCGGCAAGGCGCCTCCTGCAGCTCCCGTACCAGCACCACGTGGCGTTACTGGGATCCTCTTTCTATTCGCCAACCTTAAAATGGCGGAAACTTGCTCCGTCGTATTAGGGGTGACAACTACATCGGGCCGATACCTTAATAACGAGGAATCATACGACGCGCATATAAGATCCTCCAGCTGGGTTGAAACGTTTTCTGGGCCAACGATCGATTCCAGCTCTTTCACGATATCCTCCGTGATTGGCTCATAATGTGGCAAAGTCAAACGTTTCCCCCTATACGGTTTACAAGGCGAAATAAAACGCTAGATGTATATAACCTTAGCTATCTTCAAGCTCATACGAAGCGTCGTCATTTCATGACGTTAATCTTATCACGGCCTTGATCTTATGGCGTTGTAAATCGCATCCAGCTTCCCATTCATTCTATTCATGATCTCCCTAGCTAGCCTAAACTCTTCCTTAATGAGCTCTCGTCAACTTAGACTCCTCTTTTATCAACTCCTGCGCAGATCTTACGAGCTCCCTAATCTTCATTCCGTTGTATGTTGAAGCTAAGCCTACCGTCAGCGTAAGCGCTACCCCGACGACAGTGATGGCTAAGCCTGGATCCACTGGACCATGATGATACATGGCAATCGGATGCGCCTCTTATATCATTTTTACACGATAATAGCTAAATGATATGGGCTGAGTTCAAACGGCCTACGTTCAATAGACAGACTACTGCTCGTTCGAGGCTAGAGGACGGATGGATCGGCAATAGAGGGTCCTAAAGGATTAACTGCGCGTATCGGTGATAATATAACCTCCAGCGCTGTACTAGAAGTATTAACGCACCTTACATCAAACCTTCATCTGCTAGTTTGAACGTTATCATATTATTAAATCCCATTACGCTAAACTTTCATATGTGATTAAACATCAAGACTTGATGCTATGAGCGAGCGTAGGGTTGTAGACGTGAAGAATGCGGCCGAGATTGTAAAGAAGTATGCTGGGGCAATATCTCGTGATCTCTCTTTGTGTGATGTAGTGGAATGTAAGTATTGTGAGGAAGGTGATGAGTGACATGTGTTTATGAAACTTCACTATCACTCTTAGCCCCCTATTATCGCCATGAAGCAATTATCAATCCTAAAAATGGAAGGATTAAGTCAGTAAAAAGATTAGAAAAATGAGCGTAGAGAAGAAGATACAAAAGGTGGAGGTCTACATGAGAACAATCTTTGCTATATCTAAGCAATGCTAGCGAGGAGATCAAAAAGCAAAAGTATGAAAAAGCTAGCGAGTCTCTATGGGAGAGCGTGGCTGAAGCCATTAAGGCAGCTCTAATGGCTAGAAAAGGATTTAGGATCAAGCGTCATCGTGGGCTTCGAAAGGCCGCAAGGAAGTTGTCTAGGGAATACGGCGATGAGGACATTTACGTAATTTTCTGTGAGGCAGAATCATTTCATAGTAACTTCTATGAAATGAGCCTTGAAAAGGAGGGTGTGATGATAAGCTTCGAACGCATACGAATGCTAATAGGAAAGGTCCTCGATATCGCTCGCTCCGAGCTTATCAAGCTAATTAAACCATGCTAATTAACTTCTCTTAACGACCGCATAATTCAGCTTGACTAAATCGTTAAAGTGGTCATGGACGGCGCTTTAGCTTCAAACCGAAGCCAATTAATGGTCTCAACGTGGAACCTCGGAAGCCTCAATATCGCCTGCTCACCGACTTTTCTGGGGACGAGATGTTAGAAAGGAGAAGCTTTCATGGTTTTGCGTGGTCAGCAGGTTTGAAAAGCTTACGTGTAGGGTCCTTATCTTTCCAACTAAACTTGTTAAGTTTGTTGACGAACGTTCAAGAGGGTTCATAGGAGAAGATTTATAAACTTTTCTAAAAAGATTTGAGGAAAAAGCCTCCCTAAAATCTTAGGAGGTCTGCAAATGGTGCAGAACGTCCCGATGGAGGAAGAAATAGTGAAGGAGAAGTTACTTTTTGAAATGCATAAGAAGAACGAAGAGTGGTTCAGTGCACATTATCAGGAGCTTCAGAAAAAATATGGAAGCAAG
>WUQV01000200.1 GCA_009889585.1 Candidatus Bathyarchaeota archaeon
AGCCGCTCCAAGGCCGTTCGAAAGATGGCTGGATGGGGCTTCCTTAAGCCGACTTCATCTGAGATAAGCACGACGCTGAAGTAACGGCTTAATTCAAGTGCTCGAATCGCCTCTTCAACGACGGGCGCATGCGTAAAGTTCGAAATTAAGCCTAGCTTGTAATCAATCGATAGCTCATCTAACGCCCTCTTAGCGCAATCCCTAAGCCTCATCGACCTTAAGTATCCTTCGAAGAAGGCATCAACCGCCTTTCTCACGCTTGCGCTATTCAGGTTAACGTTAAAGCCCAAGTCGTTAAGGGCTTCAGCTAACCAAACGGCGTTGTTCACTTCGATTAGCTCTTGATATCGAATTAAGCGGTACTTCTCAGAGGTGGATTCATAAGCCTTGACGAATCGCTCGAAGCTCACGTCGATGCCATCGCCCCTTAGGCTATCGTACATATCCTTAACCGAGCCTTCGTAAGAGTAGCAGACGATATCGACGAGCGTTCCTATGAGGTCGAAGATGACGGCCTTAATCGGCATCGGTTCATCGCTTATGCTCAACGGTAGCTTTTAATCTTAGTTTCTCATAATAAAAGTTGAGCGGCCGTCGTCTAGCCTGGACTAGGACATCGGCTTTCCGTGGTCGCCGAGAATAGCCGGCAACCCGGGTTCGAATCCCGGCGGCCGCACCATCATCAACCAACCGGGCTTTCTTTTAGCTCCGTTTGTAAATATTCACCTTTTAGCCTTCTAATAGCCTCTTTAAGGCATTTTTCACCGCCTTTGAGAGGTTCAAAAGTAGAATAGCCTCGCCTATGCCCGTCTTACCAATTGCATACATACAATAACGTCTAAGACTTTGAGATGCTTAAGCTTAAGGGTAGCTGTTTAAGGGCTGGATAATGAAGGGTGGAAAGATGAAAACAGAGCAGGCACTTGCCGATGTTGAGATTAGATGTGGAGGAAAAGCCATAAAACTTAAGTGCCTTATAGATACAGGGGGCCAGCGTCAGTCTTATTTCCAAGAAGCTTTCTGAAGAAATAGGGAGCTTCGTACCTTTCAAGGAGGAGGAAGTCTACGAGCTTAAAACAGCGGATAAAGAAGGCAAATTAAGGATCATTGGGGAATGTTTAGTTGAGGTTATTTTCCAAGGCGTTAAAGTACCGGGAAGGGTTCTATTTGAAGTGGCTGAAAACCTAAGGGAAGACTTAAAACTTGTGATTGGAAGACCGGAGATAGATAAGTGGGACATCATCCTCATGCCTGAAGGGCCTAGGCCAAAGAAAGTGCCAATAGAATTTGAAATAATCTGATTTAGAGAAAGAGACCGAAGAGGTAAAATATAACGAAACCCTTCTTCTTATTCTAAGGAGCTTTGTTATCATCCGTAGTTAGCTATGCCTCTCTGATAGAAAAAGAAATGCTTGACATCGATGAGATGGTTCATGAACTCATGATGCGGAGGTCATGTGTTTAAATTCGGCGGCTGTACCGTGATGTCAAACGCTCGATAAAATGGAAAGCCTTATAATTGAAGGAGTTATCCCATAGATGGCTATGATAAGTAAGTACGTAGTTGAATTGGCCGTTAAGGAAGCTAAGAAGGGGGCCTCTTCATGAACTTCGAGCGAATTAAGCTTAATTTGAAGCGGTTAATCGATGTATTAAGCTTTCAATTCCTTGAGGGCTTGAAGTGAAAAGGGAGACTATAGGGCTGTTATATGCTATTGCCGCTGGATGCATTTGGTCTAGCATAGGTGCTGCTGTTAAGATAGGAATAGCTTTTGAAGGAGAAGTCATATGGCTTGGAACTCTTAGAATGTTATTCGCTAGTTTACCATTAATAGCCTTAGGCAGGGTTAAGAGGTTCTTTAAATTGGAATTCGTAGCTCTTGGAGCTTTAATTTTTGCTCCTTTTCAAATAGCTTATCTTCAAGCAATTCATGAGGTAGGAATTGCTACTGCAGTCCTCTTATTATATACTTCGCCAGTCTGGGTTATAGTATTCTCTAATGTGTTCTTTAAAGAGATAATTAGCACTTCTAAAGTATTAAGCTTAGTCTTAGCCTTAACTGGCGTTCTCTTCTTAAGCGAAGTTCTAGAGGAAGGGAAATTCGGAAACCCCTTGGGATTTACCTTAGGAGCGCTTTCAGGATTTTTGTACGCTTTAATGATAATTTACGGAAAGTGCTTAACAGGAAGGGGCTTTACCCCTATGGATATTTCGTCTAGTTCGCCGTTTTGGGCTTTCTTAGCGTTACTTCCGATTTCGCTTTCATCTATTAAGCTTAGCCTTGGGATATGGATAGGAGTAGCAGCTTACTTAGGCTTAATCACTGTAACTCTAGCTTATTACTTACTGTATAAGAGCGTTGAAATGACCGAAGTTAGCAAAGTAGGAATAGTTACGCTTGTGGAACCAGTTTTAGGAGTTGCTATTGGAGTTTTAGCTTTTAATGAGGCTTTGACTACTTACAAAGTCTTAGGGTCCCTCTTGATATTCTCCTCGTTAGTTATCGTGACCGGACCTACTATCATGAGAGGAGGTTATCCGAAGCGTAATGCGTGACAAACTTATACCATTAAAAACACGATCCCTCTATTGCGCTTACGTTTTTATCGAATCAGGGTTAACATCAGCCTCATCCAAAAACCTCCCGATTTCTAGCTTAACGTCATTTATACGTCTATCATGTAAGTTCAAAGGGGAGGCCTAATATTCTTTTCCATAAGAAGCTTTGAAGCGCTTAAACCAAGGGCAATAGCCTTAAGCATTATCGTACATATAATAGAAATATTAATTAAAGCTAAATTCAGCACCAACCTAGCTACTTAGTAATCATTCCTACTCCATGGGATACCTGCGACTTAGTAGAGGGCTTATACATACCGTTGTCCTTCATTTCTTGTTCAATTTCGCTCCACCCAATCTTCACCTTAGACAAAAGCCTTCGCTCCACGGGCAGTAATCCGAAGGATGTCTACATTGCCTTCTTAAAGCTGATGAGACCTAGGTGTTAACGCTGGCCGATGCCATCTTACTTAAAAGTTCGGTGAACCGAGCGGGTTTAAAACCTGCGACCTCCATGATGCAAGTGGCGATCGTACTAGGCTGATCCATTAGCTCGAATTTAAACACGATTGCTCATAAACATGATTCAACCAAAGGATGTTCGTTTAGCGATAATCATGTGAAGTTGCTTTAAGATATTTAACGCGTTCCATCTTTTAATAATTGAGAAGTCGTTTCCCACTTAACTTACTGGCTGGCGCTTAGTGTAAAGGTGTTTATACCTTTTCAAACGATGTCCTTCGCTGAGGGTGGTTGATAACAATTCGATAGTTTTCATGAAATTATACTTATGATGTCTTTTATATCAATCCCTGCATGTTTTAAAACATCAAGCTGCTAGGCTTATATAATCCTTATCGTCTTCTCGTATATCACAGCGCCTATGCACGTCGCAGTTGCAGTGAACAAAAGGATGAAAATTATGTGAAAAGTTGATGCAGAGCCTAACAGCATGGATGACCGAAGTAGTTTCATCATATGGGTTAAGGGATTCATATAAACGAAGAGCTTAAGTGGTGTTGGCAGAAGCTCTGCTGGGTAATACATGTCACTTAAGTAATACATAGGCGTAATCAAGGCGGCCATTAAGGCATTGTAAGTGCCTTGGTTTTTCACTAAACACGTGACGAGGATGGCAAGCCCAGCGCATCCTAAAGCGATGAGCGGGACCAATAACATGGCGATTACAACGCCTAAAGGTTGTGAAGGCCTAAAGCCAACGGCGAAAGCTAAAGCTAAGGCGAAGTATCCCACCATTGATCCCTTCGTAGCTGATGCTAGCAATTTCCCTATTACGAGGTTCCTTTTCTTAAGCGGCGATGCAAAAAGCTCTTGGAGCACCCTTAACTCCCTATCAAGGAAGACCGAAATGGCTCCTAGCATGGTGCCCACGTATACAGCCATAACTATCACGCCAGGTAAAATGAAATCTAAATACCTTATATCCCCATACGAAGGCAAGTGAAAGCTTTCGAGTAAGCTCATCATCCCGAAGGCAAAAATTAGTATCGTGAAAAAGGGCATTAAAAATAAATTCACCGCCATCCACTTCTGACGAACCCAAAGCTTCATGTCCCTTTCCCA
>WUQV01000201.1 GCA_009889585.1 Candidatus Bathyarchaeota archaeon
GGATCGCGTTCGCGTTCGTATTACGACTGTTTCGCTCGGGAAGGGGGCTGGCTCCGGGAAGATAGGGGTGACGGCCAGGCAGCCGTTCTTAGGCAAGCTGGAGTGGATCGAGGAGGACGTGAAAAGGGCCAAGGGCGTGGTCATCGCGAAGGCGCCGAAGAAAGTGAAGAAACAGCCCTCGGGGCGTAAATGAGGGGAGGGTTACGCCAGAAAGGGCATGTAAAGAGTGTCGTTTAATAACGGACGGCTCCATTTGCCCGAAGTGTAAGTCATTCGCGCTTAGCGACGACTTCTCTGGTTTGGTGATAGTATTCGACCCAGAGGGCTCAGCGATAGCTAAGGTCGCGGGGATAAAGGAGAAGGGACGTTACGCCTTACGCGTGAGGTGATCGTCATCAGACGGCTTCCTATGGAATTAAGGGAGAGGCTGAAGGCTCCTATCGGGATGCTTATACGAGGGAGCTTTGATGAAACGATGGCTGAGTTTAAGGATTTAATCGAACGTGAGAAGCCGCTTAAGATAATAGCCGTAGGCGACGTAGTGACGAAGAATATGGTGGAACGTGGAATAACACCGGATGTTTTCATATTGGATAATAAAGTCATGCGTCAATCAATTGAGCCGATATCATTGGAAGCAAGTATGACTATTCATGTTAAGAATCCAGCTGGAACTGTTTCAAATGAAGCATTTAATGGTATAAATAAGGCGATGGTGTTAATAGGCAAAGTTAGATGCGTCAAAGTATTAGTTGATGGAGAGGAGGATTTGCTTACGTTAGTTGCAACGTCGTGCGCTCCCATAGGATCCGTTGTCGTCTACGGTCAACCTCATGAAGGTATAGTCATTATTAAGGTTGATGAAGAAAAGAAACGTGAGGTTCAAGCCATATTAGATGCGATGGAGTACGTTCCATGAAGATTAAGATCCTCAATAGAAGGTACAATCTATTTCTAAAGAGGGAGGAGATATCATTTGAAGTAGATCATTCTCAAGAGGGAGGGACACCACCTTTATTTGAGGTGCGAAAGGCATTAGCTAAGCTTCTTAAAGTTAACCTTGAATTAGTATACGTTAAGGGGCTCATTACTAGGACTGGGGCTATGATCGCTACTTGTAAGGCGAACGTTTATGATTCCATCGAACAAGCTAAGTTTATGGAACCTGAGCATATATTATTAAGGAATGAACTAGGTAGGCCTAAGCCTGAACCTAAGAAGGAGAAGCGAAAGTAAATGAATAGTTCAACATCTAAGGTAAAGGTTAAGAAAGAAAGAGGTGTTCATAAGTATTATAAGGTTGAGGGAAGTAAGTTAATTAGGTTGAGGCCTTTTTGCGAGCGATGTGGACATGGGTATTTCATGGCTGATCATAGCGATCGTTATACATGTGGCCATTGTGGATTCACGCGTTATAAACGTAAGAAAGCCTCGTAATGAAGACGTATGGTTTAACGCATCTTTACCTAATAAACTTAGGGAGAGAAATAACTTTAAAGCTCCATGTGGAACCTGTGAGTATCGACCTATCCGCGGTGGCCGTCGAGCTGCTACGTACCGAGCAACAGGCGATGTCTCTGGAGCGGATCCCAACTGTTTCAAAGAATTACTTTGAAGACAATATTTCGGATTATGAAAGGAGGAAAAATAAAGAAATCTGGTCAGTTATTAATGTAAAGGATTTAACAGTTATCGACCTTGGGGTAGGAGAATCAACAAAAAGGCTAATAGATTTGGGAGCGAGAGTAATAGCAATTGACAGAGATGCAAATAAATTGAAAAAATATAAGAATCCAAGTGTACAATTAATAAAATGTGATATTACTGATCTTCCATTTAATAGTAGAATTGCTAATCTCGCCGTTTTTTATTTTACCCTTCATGAAATTGATCCTATCATGCATAAAGAAGTTATTTCCACCATACGTAGAATTTCATCAAAAATCATGGTGGTCGAACCATCGCCTAAAGGTTGTTCAGCATATCGCCGATATGCAAAATTATGGCGTAGAGCCATGCATAGCATTGGTAAATTCGAAGACTATAGGGATATTTCTTATTGGAAGGAATTAATTGAAAATTGCGGTTTCAAAATAGTGGTTTTAAAAAAGATAAAGCAAAATATGGTCATCCCCTCTAAAGTATTAGAAGAAATTGTGCAAACTACGATTAAAGAGTGGGAAAAAATGTCTGTAGAGAGTAGGTATATAAAGGAATTAAACGAGTTTTTGGAATACGCCAAGAAAAACGGTATGAAATGGTCTGATTTAATTGTGATAATAGGTGAATCTCGATAGCCCATTGTGCGACGTTCTTAGCCATTCTCTTAGGCGTACGTTCACCGCCTCGAAGGCTTCTAACCCTGAGCTCCCGTTATAACCATCCCTTGTGTTAACTACTGCCCCTTTTAGCTACGCATGAAACCGTTAAGCCTACGAGTAGGGGCTCGTAGGAGACGTTCGTTCCTTCGGTGTTCGAGTAGCAAATAGCCCCTTAGTACTCCTTGAATGCGCTCTTAACGTTGGCTATTGCTTCGTCTCTCTCAATAGCTGTTTTGCATTGCCTTAGGCACACGTCCTTCTTCTCATCTAGCTGGACGTCAGATGGACGCCTTTAACGCTTACGGCTCCCCCCTTTATCGATTTCACGTCAGCGAACCCTGTCTTGATCAAAGCCTTCCTCTTCGATGCTTCGCCGTCTTCATGGCCGATCATGGCGATCGTTATACGTGCGGCTACTGCGGTTTTACGCATTATAAACGGGCGCTTAAAAGGCCCTCCGTCAGGTAAAGCCCGATGGCGAGCCCTGAGCTGATCTTCGATGAGGCTGGCTGTAATCCGATGACCGACTAGAATTACTGCCTCATCCAGGCTACGGCTCAACCTTAATCTCTGCCTTCTTCAGAAGGATTCGTTCATTTTCCTTAACGAATGCGATTAGATCTCCCGGCTTAAGCTTAAGGATCTCCTTGACCGACTTCGGGATCGTTACTTGGAACTTAGATGAAACCTTCGAGCTCCCTTAAGATCTCAGACATCGTAGTTCCTTTTTCCAGAGGGAAGCAAAGCTTGAAGTATTTGGGTTTGTAAAGAATCAAAGAAATGAAGCCCTGCGAGCGTGTAGCTGCGATTGAGTACGCCACATAACCGTGCCGTCGAAACGATCTTGGCAGCGTTTCTCACGGATGGCCATTTTAACGGGGTATCCATAGGCATACGCTGTTTGGACCCTATGGTCTTTAAGGCTTTGATCGACGAAGGGCTGATTAGGACCGTTTTCCCAGTACGCGGAACGGGAGAAACGTGGAGCTTAGGAGCGTACTTTAGCGCTAAAGCTTCACGTGAAGTGTTATCACTTATTGGTTGGAAACAGGGGGCTGCGAATTTTAATAAGCTTAAGATTCCTGACAACATATTAGAAGGATTGGACATTCGTCAGATA
>WUQV01000203.1 GCA_009889585.1 Candidatus Bathyarchaeota archaeon
AGAAGGTTACGTAGTTGACAGGGGTGATCCATATCCATACCGGAAGCGATGCCCCTAAGAAGACCCATATCAGTATTATGACTATCCAGAAGTCTAACTTCACTGCAGGTGGCCACTCCGGAGGCAACACTACTGGGAACAGGTTCCCGAATACCTTAAGAATAGGATAAGGATGCAACAAAGGTATATGGATGTCATCCGTAAGGAGTTCGGCCCGTTAATCGTAGGAACGGTTCCGATGTTCGATAGGGAGCCGAAGGGCCTCGCTATGATGGCGAAGGTTGCCGAAGCCTTATTAGGAGGTTGATGAACGTGGGGTTCAGCTTTAAGGAGTTCATATCCTCTAAGCCGGGTTTGAAGTACCTATTCTTCGGAGGGAAAGGAGGGGTCGGAAAGACCGTAGTATCGTCGGCCGCGGCCTGCTTACTTTCGGAGTTGGGGTTTAAGACCCTCATAGGTTCAACTAACCCTGTTCACAGCCTATCAAGCGCCTTCGATCAAGACTTTTGGGGGAAGGGGATAACGCCTATCAAAGGAGCTAAGAACCTTTACGCCTTAGAGATCGACGTATCCAAGACGGTGGGTCGATATAAGGATGACCTTGTCGATAAGATATCGATGTTCTTAAAGTACGCTGACATACCGATAAAGCCAGGCCCCTTCGTGGAGGTCGCGACCACAAACCCTGCGTTTGAAGAAGCAGCGATGTTCGACGACATGATCGACGTGATGTTAAAGGGTGAGTTTGACGTTTACGTCTTTGACACAGCACCAGTAGCACATACGTATAGGCTCTTAGGCATGTCTAAGGTATATGAAGCATGGTTGGCGAAGATGATAAAGAGTAGGCAAGAGGCATTATCCTTGAGGTTAAAGCTCTCCTTTAGAAAGGAGAAGGTGGCGAAGGAGATAGCTGAGGATCCATTGTTAAAAAGCGCTATAGAGATGAAGAAAAGCACCGACATGGCTAGAAGGTTATTAACTGATCCTGAGAGGACGGCGTTCTTCTTCGTAACTCTTCCATTAGCCCTTCCGATAGCGGTCGTCGAAAGGTTCGTAACATGGGTTAAGGCGTTTAACATTCCAACTGGAGGCGTTATCGTAAACTGCGTAGTGCCTAAGGAGAAGTTCGATTTAGAGAAGGCGTCGCCATACCTCGTGCATAAGATTGAGGAGCAAGAGCACTACCTCAAGGTAATCCATGAGAAGTTCCCAGGGGAGGTTTTAGCCCATCTACCGTTGATGGAGACTGAGGTCAGGGGCCTTGAGATGATAGCCCACTTGGCCGAGGCTCTTAAGCACCCTTCAAGGGCTTAATTCACATCGGGCTTACAACCTATCGAAGATATCCCTCTCGGAAAGAACATACCTCTTCCAACTATCCATCAAGCGAACCCATAATGGCAACATCTTAAGCCTGTAATAGCCAGCTATCGGCAGGCCCAGCATATCGCCTATAGTGACGAGCATGCACATGTAATTTAACAAAATCCTTTCATGTTCAACGCCCCTTATCATGTCATGAACGGTCATGCCGAATAAAACGTCCTTAATGGCTCGCAAGATCTTGCTCATTCGCTATAAAGATGAAGCACAAATCGTTAAGCTTTACCATAGCCGCCTTTAAAATGCTAGAGCCTCGGGCTTTGGCTTTTTCCATCGGCTCAAGGCTCAAAGCTCAGCTTAGCTAACGCCAAGGGAGCTTCCGCAGCTCATTCGTAAAGCTTAATTGTCATCCTCATGATGTTGTCTTGTGCCAAAGGGGAAAATAATCGTCTTAATGGGCTCCGAGAAGGATTACGAATTCGCCTCTCGCATTCAACGGTTCATAGAGGAGGAAGGCTTTGCGGTTGAATGCGAATACAACGTGGCTTCCGCTCATAGAACGCCTCAAAAGCTTCTTAACGACTTAAAGGGCTACGAGGAGAGCGAAAGTGCCATCGTTTACGTAACGGTCGCTGGGCTTTCGGACGCTCTCTCAGGTGTCGTAGCAGGGTTCGTAAAGCGCCCTGTGATCGCCTGTCCGCCAGATCTCGATAAGTACGGATGGGCTAAGGCCTTTTCCTCAGCGATCATGCCTAAGGGCGTGGCCGTGGCCCTTATTCCAGAGCCTGAGAACGCAGCGTTAGCCGCCGTGAAGATGCTAGCGCTTCACGATGAAACGCTTTATGAAAGGCTTGAGGCTTATAAACGCAAGGTTGAGGAA
>WUQV01000204.1 GCA_009889585.1 Candidatus Bathyarchaeota archaeon
GTAAGAATTGAGCTAAAGCTCGTTGCCTTCGTTTAAGGCCGCTAAGCAACCTTGCCAATGCCACGACGCCTTATCATAAAGTTACAATCGACTTCATCTAGACATCTTCAATACGCCCTAGCAAAGTAAACTACTTCTTTAGCTTCACCTTCACAATATATACAATTAGTAAATGGCTCCTCCTTATCTAAGGGAACGATCCTAATCGTCGCCCCTGTTTCCTCCTTTATAATCCTCTCACATTCAGCATTTAAACACCAACAAGCCCTAATGAACCCACCCTTATTCTCTAAAACTTCTTTAAACTCCTCATACGTACTTACAGTCGTAATATGATCATCTAAGGACTTTTTCGCCCGCTTAAAGAGGTTCATTTGAATATCCTCTAGAATTTCAAGTACTTTTTTAACCAAATCGCTCTCCTTCACCTCAACCCTTTGAAACGTATCCCTTCTTGCAATAGTAACTTGACCTTTTTCAACATCCCTTGGTCCAATTTCTATTCTTAATGGAACTCCCTTCAACTCCCATTCATTAAACTTCCAACCTGGCGTATACTCTAACCTATCATCTAAGATGACAGATACGTCATCCCTCTTCAACGCTTCATAAGCTTCCTTAGCCTTATTCAATATTAATCCCCTTTCAACGTCCTTGTAAAATATAGGCACGATAACCACTTGATATGGAGCCACCTTCGGTGGAAGCACTAAGCCTTTATCATCTCCATGCACCATGACTAATGCGCCGATCAACCTAGTTGAAACGCCCCATGACGTCGTCCATACGTAAGAGCTTTGCCCTCTTTCATCAAGGAACTTTATATCAAAGGCTTTAGAGAAGTTCTGCCCTAAGTTATGAGATGTTCCCATTTGTAATGCCTTTCCATCTGGCATTATCGCCTCTAACGCAAGGCTGTAGAACGCTCCAGCAAACTTCTCGCTTTCAGTCTTCCTCCCTACCAATACTGGGATAGCTAAAAGATCCTCCACTAATTCCTTATAAATCATCAACATTTTCAAAGCTTCCTCATCAGCTTCCTCCTTCGTCGCATGTGCCGTATGCCCCTCTTGCCAAAGGAACTCCCTAGTCCTTAAGAAGGGCTTGGTCGCTTTCGTCTCCCATCTTACAACATTACACCATTGATTCAACTTAATTGGCAAGTCCCTCTTCCCCCTTATCCACTTCTTAAACATAGAATAAATTATTACTTCTGACGTCGGCCTTATTGCAAGCCTTTCCTTTAGCTCTTTATCCCCTCCTATTGTTACCCATGCGCACTCTGGTACGAAGCCCTTAAAGTGTTCTGCCTCCTTCTTAAGAAGCTCTTCTGGTATTAACATCGGAAAGTATGCATTCATATGGCCCGTTTCCTTAAAGCGCTTATTAAGATACTCTTGTATCTTCTCCCACATCGCATATGAATACTCTCTAAAGATTATGCAACCTCCCACTGGAGCATAATCAGCTAACTCCGACTTTAAGATAACTTGGGTATACCATTCAGAGAACTGATCCGACTTCCTAACGGTAATACCAGCTTCCGACATCTAAACCCTCCAAAGGCATTGGCGTTGAGAACTTAACGTAGGAAAAGGGCGGCCGTCGTAAGGGTTGTTAAGCTCGCGGAATGAAGCCACCCATGGCGATCGTTTCGCTATTAAGCACGAAGCTATTTAAGCTTTCCTAAGCGACTTGGGCCGAGGGTTAAAGTTAGCTTAACGGCCAGATGAAGCGGCTCTTTTAACTGTACCGATGAACGCCGTTCCGCCTTAGATGAAAGGAGTTCGACGAGCTAACGCATTAACACGCTTCGAAGGCACGAGCTGCAAGACGCGCCGAAAATAAGGATTCGTTCAACAGCGAAGGAATTAACGTAAACAAGGCAACCGATGGAGGAGTAACGCTTATATTGATTGAGGGCGTTATAATATTGCCTTAACTTCAAGTGCAGCTCTGGACCTCAAGGTTCGGAGCGAAGGGCGTAAGTGAGGTGGGTTTTAGCTCATCCTCGCGATGGACGCCGCGCAAAGGCAAGGCGGCGGATGGATTAA
>WUQV01000205.1 GCA_009889585.1 Candidatus Bathyarchaeota archaeon
AATTCCATGAGTATAAGTATGCAAGTTAGTCACTAAAAGGCCTCCTAGACGAAATGAGCATGCCAGTGGACGGCTCAAACCGGTGGCTCCGGGTCAAGGTCACGAAGGAAGCACAGTGTATAAGGTCTATGGGAACAGGGGCTCAGAGGCCCTGAGGACCTTAGGGAGCTGGAGAGGCGGGACAGCCATCTCAGACTTCTACCTCACATACAGCGTCCTCAAGCGCTTGGTGAAGGAGGTTAGGCAGCAGAGGAGCATACCCCACTCCCTCAGGCTTGTGGACAATGCCTTGGAGGAGGTGGGGAGCCCGGAGGCCAAGGAGATCGCCTAAGAGGCCGGGCAAAAGTTGGAGCGACCGCTGGAAAAGTATGACAAAACCATCAAGTTCAGCAAGCCCTTGAGAAGGCTCGCTAAGACCCTTGAGGAGGCATAGGGACAAGCTCTTCAATCTACACTGACCTGGGCATAGATGGGACGAACAACCTAGCAGAGCGGGAGATCCGACCGTTCGTCATCTTCGGGAAGAGGATTCACTACTTCACGTCTTGGGCTTCAGCCGAGGCCCACGCCAAGCTCTTCACGGTTTAGAGGACTAGGTTCAGGAACGGCCAGCCATGGCTGGCCGGGATCCTTTGAGGCCTGAAGCCCTTGAGATAGGTGGAAGGCTCATAGTAAGCCTAAAAGCCTAAGAAACTTGAACGATGAGGCAGGAGGCATCCGGAAATGGCTCTGAAAGCCTGCTGGGAGGCTAAAAGGGGCCTGGGATGGGCTGCAAACGGGGAGGAGGACTCATGTGATAACCTAAAACCCAATGAAAGAACTCCCAAAAACTTTATAATTACTTTTGTTGATCCAAATATACTCGGGAATGTGAAACTATGAAAGAGAAGAATGATCAACAAGTTATAGAAATAGTTAAAGGGTGGTATGCAAAAACGGCGAGGTATGAGTGGAGACGTTTAAGGCGAGATTCCTATCATCAGATCGAGTTTATCACCACAATGTATTTTCTTAGAAAGTATCTCCCGGAAAGGGGTCTGGTGCTCGATGCTGGAGGAGGTCCAGGGAGATACACCATTGAACTCGCCAAAATGGGTTATGATGTGGTCTTACTTGACATCACCCCCGAAGTATTGAAGGTTGCTAGGAGGCAGATTAAGAGGGCGGGGGTTCAAGGGCGGGTGAAGCAAGTCTTGGAGGGTTCCATAATAGACTTGTCTGCCTTTGCCAACGAAACATTTGATGCAGTGCTTTGTCTAGGCGGTCCACTAAACCATATTTTGAACCCCAAGGGACGAGAGAGAGCGGCGATGGAACTGGTGCGGGTGGCTAAGACGGGCTCAACCCTCTTCATATCCGTGATAGGCAGGCTTGGTCTACTGAGGACCATCTTTCTGGAGTTCCCCGACGAAATACAAGATTGTAGGCATCATTGGGAGACTGGAGACTACATTCCAGGCATTCTTCCCCGCCCAGAAGTAACAGGCTTCACCACAGCACACTGGTTCCTACCAGAAGAACTACGGGATCTTTTCGAAAGGCATGGTGTTGAGACTCTGGATATGGTTGCACTGGAGGGGCTGTCATCCCACCATAAAAGGGAGACAAACAGACTTGCTAGGGACAAAGAAAAGTGGAGCATGTGGATGGACATTTTATTAAGAACGTGTAATCATCCATCGATTGTCGGCGGCAGCGAGCACATGCTTTTGGTTGGAAGGAAGAAGTAGAAACAGAATACAACTACTTTAGTCTATGCTTGACTTATTTCTTTAAAGATCCCCTTTAATTCTACCATATGGAGCGGGTCTATCTTAACGTAAGCCACCATTGAGGCAAGGAGACATGATCCACGAGCCCTCCATCGTTAGGTTTACCGTAAGGAGGCGTGACATCATGACGCTTAAGTTTTTCGACAGCCTCAGCACCCATTAACGCCGATGAGGGAACTTCAGCTGGCCTTAATAGCTCCTGAGCGAGATAAAGGACCGAACTCGGTGATGGAGAAGTCGGAGCGCGAGCAGCATCTCCGACGGCTGAAGTTTGAAGAGGGGGATTAGCGACGAGAGCGATGAGCGAGTTCTCCGTCAGGCGGTACTTAAGGGGCCTTAAGTACCCGTTTTGCCCTGGGTGCGGTTGTTACACCGTAATAGAGCGCTTCCTCCTCGCCGTCCACGAGCTGGGCTACGAGGATCTTAAGGATTTCGTCTTCTGCAGCGGCATCGGATGCGCATCTTGGATACCCTCGCCTTACTTCAAAGCCGACACGATTCATACGCTTCACGGGAGGAGCATCCCTGTCGCTATCGGCGTTAAGCTCGTCAGGCCTGATTTAAACGTCGTCGTCTTCGGAGGGGACGGGGATCTAGCCGGCATAGGGTTAAGCCACCTCATCCACGCGGCTAGGAGGAACGTAGACGTAACGGTCGTGCTCGTTAACAACTTCATCTACGGGATGACTGGTGGGCAAGTGGCTCCTACGACGCCTTTAGGCGTTAGGACTACGACTACGCCTTACGGTAGCTTCGAAAGCCCGTTGGACGTCGTAAGGCTCGTGGCGGCTGCTGGAGCTTGTTACGTCGCCCGATGGACGACGGTTCATCGAGAGGAGCTAAAGGAGGCGTTTAAAAAAGCGTTGAAGAAAAAGGGCTTTTCGTTCGTAGAGGTCGTAAGCCAATGCGTTACGATGTACGGGAGGAGGGCTGGCTTTAAGGACGTAGCCGATATGCTTCAATTCTTTAAAAGGGCATCATTACCTAAGGATGAGGCGGAGAAGTTAAGTTACGAAGAGTTAAAGGATAGGATTATTATAGGAGAGTTTATAGACGTTGAGAGGCCGACGTTAATCGATCGTATCCATAGAATGATTGAATGTTTACGAAGGTAGCAAGAGTGAATATATCGATAGAAAGTTAGAGTAAGACCTCTATGCTTAAGTAAGCGAGAGAACGTTAAGCGATTTAAAGCTTTAACCCTTTAGTTCCTTTAACTTAATTAAGATCTCCTCAGGCGTTATCATCTCGCCTCCGCCGACCTTATTGATCGACAAAACGTTTGCCAAACCTCCGACGGCCCTTCTTACCTCATAAACGATTTGGCCTAAGTTCATCTCGGGGACGAACACTGTTTTCGCTCGTTCAGCCAAAGCTCTAACGGGCTTATCGGGAAAGGGCCATAACGTCCTCAGCCGAACGTGTCCGACCGCTATTCCCTCCAGCCTAGCTAACCCTACGGCTTCGTAAGCGCTACGAGAAGTGCATCCGTACGATACTAAGCCGATTTCACAATCCTCTAATCCGTACGCATCGACGTCGACGATGTTATCTACGTTCCTCCTGATTTTATCGATCAATCTTCTTACGAGCCTTCGATGTACTTCATAGCTCGTCGTATCCCTTATGCCTCGTTCGTCATGCGTCGAACCAGTCACGGTTACGTTGTAGCCGCTCCCCACGGACGGCATCGGCGGCACCAAGCGCCCTCCGAAAGCAGGCTCGTCCCCCGCTGGCTTCTCACGGTTTACGATCTCGATTCGATCTAACGGCGGAACGTTTACGAGCTCCCTCATGTGAGCCACGATTTCATCGGCTAAGATAACGACGGGCGTCCTATACCTCTCGGATAGGTTAAACGCCTTAATCGTCAAGTCGAACATCTCTTGAGCTGAGTTAGGCGAGAGGACGATGGCTTCGTAATCCCCGTGAGTCCCCCAACGAGCTTGCATCACGTCCCCTTGCCCAGCCTTCGTAGCTTGGCCCGTGGCGGGCCCTAGGCGTTGTACGTTGACGATTACGCAGGGCGTCTCCGTCATGAACGCGTAGCCTATCCCCTCTTGCATTAAGCTAAAGCCAGGGCCGGACGTAGCCGTCATCGCCTTTGCGCCAGCCCAAGAGGCTCCGACGACCGCCATGAGAGCTGCTATCTCATCCTCCATCTGAATAAAGACTCCGCCAACCTGAGGGAGCAATTCGGCCAAACGCTCGAGGATCTCGCTCGCTGGCGTTATTGGATAGCCAGCGCAGAATCTACATCCAGCGATTATCGCCGCTTCAGCTACTGCCTCGTTCCCCTGTAAGAAGTGTGCGCCAGGCTTTAACATCGTCTTAATTCTCAAGCTTCGTCGATGAACCTCTCAGGCCTCGGGAGCTCGAGCGGCAACCCCTTTCTCTCCCTAATGCTCTTTATGACTTCTAAGGCTACGTTCTCAGGGGCTTTCTCCCAATGGTCGAAGGTGCACTGCCAAAAGGCGCGGCCGGATGTAGCGGAACGCATTTCACTCGACAAGCCGAACGTCTCAGCGACTGGGATGTAGCCGTCGACCATCGTCAACGGGCCCTTAGGCTCTGAGGAGACGATCCTCCCCCTTCTTCTGGTGATGAGGCTCATGACGTCGCCTAACCATTGGGCTGGGACGGAGACCCCTATCCGATAGATAGGCTCTAAAAGCGCTGGCTTAGCGGTTAAGAACGAGCCGAAGATCGCCCTCCTGATGGCAGGCATTATTTGAGCAGGGCCTCGATGCACGGGATCCTCATGCAATTGAGCGTCCATCAACTTGACCTTAACCCCTCTTAACGGCTCCTCGCAAAAAACGCCCGCTTTACAAGCCCAACGGAATCCTGAGATAGCCATGTCCTTAGCCTCATGTAAGTATTGAACGCCTTTCGTTAAGTCGATGAAGACGTTCTTATGCTCCTCTATGGACCAGACGTTCCTAGCCTCATCAACAGGCCAATCGCATTCCTCCCTTAGGATCTCACCTACCCTCCTTCGGCCCATTTCCTCAGCTATCTTGCCGCTTTCGATCATCGAGACGACCTTTTCCTCAAGGGGCTCGACTTGAACCCAAAACCTATTGTGCTTATTGGGGCTTTTCGCCATGGCTATAACGCCCCTACCTTGGACGCTTTCCCTGTAAACGACGAGAGGCTTGGACGTAACGATCTCAAGGCCGCCTCCGTAATCCTGAAGGAACTTACACGCTATCTCCAAATGGAGCTCCCCCATTCCGCTTAACAAGTACTCGCCCGTCTCCTTGTCTATCGTAGTCACGAGGTTCGGGTCCTCGATGGAAAGCCTATGCATGATGTCGACGAGCTTAGGCAAATCCCTCGGGTGCTTAGGCTCTATGGCTATCGTTATGACGGGCTCCGAGACGTACTTTATTCGTTCGAACGGAACCATTACGTCCTTATGAGAGGCGTCCACGAGGGTTTCGCCAGCTCTCGCTAAGTCTAAGCCGAGCAAGGCCGTGATGTTGCCAGCGACTATCCTATCGACTACCTCTCGAAAGGCCCCCATGTACATAGAGACCTGTTGGACTCTGTAGTCCTTTCGAGCGTTAACGAGGTAAACTTGATCGCCCTCTCGAACGGACCCTGAGAAAAGCCTTCCAGTCGCCACAAGGCCTGCGTGAGGATCCACTTGGGCCATCGTTATGCACATGATCGTAGGGCCGTTATCATCGCAACGCTCCATGGCTCGCCCGATTTCGCTATCTAAATCGCCCGTCCATACCTTCGGGAGCCTGTGCCTTTGGGCTTTAACGGGGTTCGGCAGGTGTTTAACGACCATGTCCAATATGGCTACGTGAAGCGGGACGACCTCCTTTAACGACTCCCATCCTTCCCCTTGATAAGCGTTGATTACGTCCTTAAACCTAAGGCCCCTCCTTTGGGCTATTTCTAAGGTGAAGCCCCATCGATGTAAAGCTGATCCAAACGCGACGGATCCCTTCGTTAAATCGACCTTCCAATCGTCCTTGACGTCTGGCTCCCCGTAAAGGTCGATTAAGCTGTTGAAGTCCCTAATTATCCTCACGAGCTTACTTTGGATCTCATCGAGCGTAAGCCTTAACTCCCTGATGAGACGGTCGACCTTGTTTATGAAGAGGACGGGCCTAACCCTTTCGGCTAAGGCTTGGCGAGTCACCGTCTCCGTTTGAACCATGACCTCTTCGACAGCGTCGACTACGACGACGCATCCATCGATCGCCCTTAACGCCCTAGTCACCTTCCCCGTGAAGTCCACGTGACCTGGCGTATCGATTAAGTTGACGACGTAAGGCTCTCCTCCGTATTCATGCAAAAGCGATATGTTAGCGGTCTTGATCGTTATCCCCCTCTTTTGCTCCTCCTCTAAGTAATCAAGGGCTCGAGCCTCGCCTGCGAGCTTAGGGGATAACAAGCCGGCTTCGGCTAACAATGAGTCGGTTAACGTAGTTTTACCGTGGTCTATATGGGCTATGATCCCTATGTTTCTAATGTTATCCTTCCTCTCCATCAGCTTGAGGATCTCTGACGTCTGTCGGAACCGAGGCATATCCATTCATCCGACTTGGGCGGCGTTGCACGCTCGTTATATCGAGCCATTATTTAAGCTTATGGCGTAAGCGAAAAATCCCTTGGAAAAAGGAAGGCCGACGTGGCCGACTTTAGAAGGAGTTAAGAGGCGAATGAACATGACGCTTTAGGCTCTCGAACGAAAGCGAAGACGTGAATTCGTTTAAATGAGAGTTTACGAAACCCTTATGAGGAGCTCGGCGCTTCCTTATCCCCCTCATTCGGTGGGCTTTGACGTGAAGAAGGCTTACTCAGCCATCTTGCTCTTCGGCATGATCAGCCTCCTCGGCGATATCGTTTACGAAGGGGGCAGGGGGATAATGCCTGGCTACTTAACGGCCCTTGGAGCTTCAGCGCTAACGATCGGAGCCGTAATGGGGGCGGGGGACCTCCTAGGATACGGGCTTAGGCTTTTCAGCGGACGCGTTGTCGACGTAAAAGGATGGCATTGGAAGTTCTTGTTCTCAGGGTATGGGTTAATCGCGGCCATCCCCTTCCTCGCCTTCGCCGGGCTTTGGCAAGTAGCCGCCTTCTTCATAGTTTTAGAGAGGGTTGGCAAGGCCCTTCGAGCCCCTCCTAGGGATGCCGTCCTCTCCTTCGTCAGCAAGGGCGTTGGAGTCGGGAAGGCGTTCGGCTTACACGAGGCTCTCGATCAAATCGGCGCTGTAGCAGGCCCAGCGTTTATGGCAGCTATCTTGCTTAGCGCGGTAGGCGACTATCGGATGGCCTTCGTAAGCTTATTCCTGCCGTACGGATTATTGCTCCTACTGCTTCATCGAGCTTATGTTAAAGTCGGCGGGGTGGAGACGAAAGCCTTCAAGCGGGACGTGAAGCTCGCCTTGCCTCGTTCGTTCAATTTGTACATCCTCTCGGTCGTCCTAAACGTATTAGGCTTAATCCCCATCGCCTTGATTTTACACAAGGCGGACCTCGTGCTAAGGCCCATCGGCATGTTATGGATCGTTCCGCTTCTTTATACGATAGCTCAGCTCGCAACGATTCCGAGCACCTTAGCCTCGGGCTTTCTTTACGATAAAGCTGGGGTAACATTCCTCGCAATTCCATTCGCGCTTTCAACGATTCCATCGGCCCTTGCGTTGTTAAGCTGCTCCTTCGAGGGCTTGCTCGTAGCTTGCGCCTTCTTCGGATTCGTCCTCGGGATGCAAGGGTCCATCTACAGGGCCGCGGTCTCGGCCTTCGTAAGCGAGGATGTAAGGGGCACGGCTTACGGGGTGTTTAACGCGGCGTACGGAGTCGGCCTCTTAGCTGGAGGGATAACCTTTGGAGCGCTTATGGATTTAAGGGCTCCGTTTCATTTGGTGATGGCTTACATTATAACGTTAGAATTAGCGGCTATCGCCTCGTTGTTAAAAAGCATGAGAGCTTGTAAGTCTTCGCAGTAAAGGGGTTCTTAACGTAAGGGAGCAATCGCTAGCAGACGTTAACGAAGTGATGGCCCTTGAGCTTTATAACCGTAATTTTATCTCGAGGTCACGAGGCCTCTAGGAACTCTAACTTCTTAATGCCTCTACACTTCGCGAGTAGCTTAAGCTTCGTAATCCCCTTAGGGACTAAGAGGTGATCGACGGATTGGATTCCGTAAACGAGCTCGTCGACGATTTCATCCGTCAAATCCCTTAACGTCAAGCGCTTTATGTTCTTAAACGAGGCCTTCTTGCCAAGCTTGCGAAGTTCATCGCCCGTGACCTCTAATTCCTCTAAGTCGCTAATCGTAGCGACGTCGGGCGCCCTAAGGCCTTCGACGAAAGCCTTCGAGAGCTCTTTAGCTCCCTCTAACGTCGAGAGGAGGAGCCTATAGGCTTCGTTCGTAAGCTCTCCTAACGTCCTACCGGTTAAGGCCGAAAGCTCCTTCAAATTCTCGTAAAGGCTTCGTTCTACGCCCTTCACCGATATCGTCTTCTTTTCCTCGCCCACGTGGTTTATGAGGTAATCCAAGTTTATAAGGTTTACTGGTAAACTAATCGTTTGAAACCCTCGTCAAGCGGTTTGCGATAGAAGGGAAGGCTTTAGGTTTCATCCTTTTTGCGCGAAGGAACGTTAACTTAGCGCTGAGCTTCTTCGATCTTTTCGCTTAAACTAGCTCCTGCGGAAGGCCCCTCGGCGCGTAAGCACGGTAGTACCTTAAGCCGTACTTATCGAGCTTCCTTCGAACGTTAGGGTACAAGATGAGCTCCTCGACCTCCAGCCCTTCCGTGAGCCTCGGATCCATATCTCGCAAGCGCCTTACGAGCTCCTCGAAGCTTTCTTCGGTCGAGAAAGAGGCCATGACGGCTGGATGACAGCTGACGCCGCTTTTCACCAGGTTCCCCAAGGCCTTCAGCTGAAGGGAGAACCCATCCGGCTTCGCGTTCGTCAACGTTAAGAACTCCTTTTCGTTACAACCCTTCAAAGAGACCCTAACGTGGACGAATGGGTAATTTGCGAGGCCTTCAGCGTAGCTTCCGTCGAAGCCTATGAGAATGCCGTTAGTCTCTAAGATGAAGATGAAGCCACGGCCTCGTAAGCGATCGAGGAGTTGGAACAAGTGCTTCTTTCCGATCGTAGGCTCGGCTCCGCTAACACGCAATTGCCTTAAACCCTTTCTCTCAGCCATCCTCGCTAAGGCATCGGCTACCTCGCTCGGACCGTAGAACCGACCGGCCTCAGCAGGCCTTAACGTCACGAAGTCCGA
>WUQV01000206.1 GCA_009889585.1 Candidatus Bathyarchaeota archaeon
ATTTACACGTTGCTATCGAGGCGGTTATCGACGTTGGAGAGGGGCTTATATCGTCAGCCGGCTGGAGGGCTCCTAGGTCCTATAGGGACGTAGTAAGGATCTTAAGGGAGAAGGGCGTTCTAGCGGATGAGATCGCGAAAGCTCTTGAAAGAGCCGTCGCGATAAGAAACGTACTTGTTCATAACTACGTTTACGTTATGCCACAGGACCTTTACCGCTACATGAGCGAGCTGAGGGAGCCCTTGATAAAAGCCATGAAGAGCATCATCGAATACATTGAGGCAAACAAGCTGGATCCTTAGTTCTACGTAGCCCCAAGCTAACCCTTCAGCAAACATATCGACCTACACTTGAGGCTTTTTCTGAATCATTGCTTCAGCGTGTCGAAAAATCGACTTCCTCCCTTAGCTCCGCCGAGTTCACTCACTGCTGACAAGCATCTGTCACCTCGGCTTCATGGCGCTCATCGAGGGACGCTGAGCTCTGCACATCTTGTCGGCTCCGTCTACGCCCTTAACGCCGGAGCCATCGAGGAGGGCGTTATGTTATGGCACCTAAATTTTTCGACAGCATCGTAATATTTTTATAATAAAAAGTAATACTTTTTGACGGAAATGCCGCGAATCTTGGATAGGAACGCCTTTGGGATCTGGAGTTTTATAGCTAAGAGAGCGTTTAAGGTTGAGTTTGAAAGACCTAAATCGACTGACCAGGCAAGCAAAGCTATACGTGAAACTCTCACGGAGCACGAGGTTGGACTTTACATGCATATCCCATTTTGTACGGGCACTTGCCTATTTTGCCCTTACACCAGATTTCCAATTTCAAAACATAAAGATGAAAAGCTCATTCGGAAATATGTTGATGCACTTTTAAGTGAGATAAAAAGTTACTCCCTAATCACTAAAGGGCTAGAATTCAAAGTCACGGACATTCATGCTGGCGGTGGCACTCCCAGCCTGTTAAATGGAAAGTTTTGGAAAGCAATTTCGGATTACTTAGCTGAGTACCTAAGAGCTGAAGCGAAGATAGCCATAGAAGCCAATCCTGAAGATTTAAAGGATGAAGCTTATGTATTCGACCTGCTTGATAGCGGAATAGGTGAAGTGAGCTTAGGAGTACAGTCCTTCGCTCCAAAAACTTTAAAGTCTCTTGGAAGGAGGCACTCTTCCGAAGATTGCTTTCGCTCGATCGAAAATCTGCGTAACGCTGGTTGTAAGTACATTAACATCGACTTGATGTACATGGTGCCAGGGCAATCGCTTCAAGAATGGGTCGAGGACTTAGAAATAGCTTCAGAGCAAGACGTGGATGAAATAACTTGCTATCCTACTTTAATAACACCCTATTGCATTGGATATGAACTTTTAAAAAGCGGAAGGATTGAACAACCGGACAACAAAACCTTAAAAAGCATGATATATGCGGCTGAGGATTTGCTGAGTTCTAAAGGATTTCAGCCCATTGAAATCTACGGCTATAGCAGGAAAGAGGGCTGGAAATATGTGACCGTCAACCTTGAGATGGAAGGCCCGTTACTTGGGTTAGGATGCGCAGCTGAGGGATTCACTGGAGGGTACGAATACCATAATACAAGTTTCGTCCAAGAATACATTCGTGCATTAAGGGATGGGGAACTTCCGATTGCTGGAGCAAGGTTGGTAAATTCGCTCGGACGCGCGATTAGATATGCAGTATGCAGAATTTTCATTTGCAGAGGTTTAGACAAGCTAGAATTCAAGCAAAAATTTGGTAGGGATTTCCATGACCTAGTAGGTAAAACAGGATTTGGCAGAATGTTAGGCCTGCTAAAGCTATTCGGTTATTTAAAGGAGGATGAAAGGAAGATAGAATTAACTAAGAGGGGATTGTTCACCGCCCATAAGATTTGCTGGGCATTCGTGCTAAACGTGCCGTGCAGAATCGCTGAAGAATATCGTAAAGCACCATGGCCATCGAAAGTTACGGTGCCTTAGTGAAGATGAATTCCATAAAGTGGACACCATTTATCTTATGCATCGTGACGATAATAATTAACATAGACGCATTTTCTCTTGCTCCTTTCATAGCATCCTACGCAAGGGAACTGAATGCAGCACCTCTCATGGTCGGTTTAATCGTAGCTTCCTACGCCATTGTGAACGATATCTTTCAATTACCTCTAGGGTATTTTATGGACAAGCTCGGGAGGGGAAAGCTCTTATTGATGATAGGGCTTGTTGCTGATGCCGTAGCTATGCTTGCCTATTCGCTGTCTCGAATTCCAAAGCACTTACTCTTAACACGTATATTCCACGGCTAGGAGTGAAGCTCCCAAGCTCCTGTATTCCCCAGGGAAGGCACCGGGTCTCCATCCTACCTTGTAAAGGAAGTCATAGAATATGTACGCCTCCATATATGCATGAGGCCATAAATCAGTAGTAGTGCCCCGCCGCTCTGGCCTGGGAATAATCTGTAACGAACCAAGCGCCGAACCTTTTGGGGGGACGTTAAGCTTTGCGCATCTTATCGGCTCCGTTTATGCCTCGACGCAGGAGCCACCGAGGGGCGTTATGTTATGGCCTTAAGTTTTTCGACGGCCTCATCGCTTATTATAATCGCCCCTTAAAGGCGCTAAAGCGACTATAAAAGCGTCAGCTATCAAAACGTCGTATTTGCCCTTTAACTCACCAGCTTTAACCGCAGCTCCTCATCTGCTTCAATTTTTCTAAGATATATTGTATATCTCGAATGCGTTCTTATCGCCGCTAAAAAGGCCTCGCGGTTCAAAATCCTTCATCCGCGCCAAACTACGGTTGTTTTAAGTTTTCAACCGAAGCCTTTTCCACTTAACGGCTAAGTAAACGGTAGCAACCCAAATGGCTATAACGTAAGCGACTAAAGCCGTTTGAAGCAAGACGTTAGCCGCCATCAACGGGTTGATCAATAAGGCGAAGGAGAAAGCATTAACGAGGCAAAGAACCACAAAAGCCATCCATAGGATTAGCTTGTCTAACTTAAAGACGCCAACGGCCATTATCAAGCTTAAAGCTCCGATGGCGCCTAGATGTAGTAAACCTGGATCTACGACGATCAAGGTCGACAAAAGGATTGCGCCTGACATCGCGTAAAAAGCCGATAGCAACGGCGTAACCAATCGTTTAAGATCGAGCTTCGTCCTTTTGCTCATCTTAACCAGCTGACCATGAGAGTAACACAAGGCCCTTCAAAAGCGTTATCGTTTCGCTCGTGCGTAAGCCGAATGGAAGGCATCGCGTTGAAGTACAAGGAGCTCTTCACGTCGATTTCGCCTTCGTTCGTAGGGTCCCAAAGGCCGTTTGAAGAGGCCGATTACGTAATCGTAGGAGTTCCGTTCGATAGCACGAGCACTTATCGCGTCGGAGCTCGGTTCGCCCCTTTGGCCATAAGGGAGGCATCCCTTAACATCGAGACTTACAGCTTTAGGACGAACGTCGACGTAGAGGATCTGAGGGTTCACGACTTAGGCGATTTACACGTCTCCCTTGAGGTTGAGGAGACGTTACGAAGGCTTGAGCTCGTCTCGAAAGAGGTCCTTGACGCTGGCAAGAAGTTAGCCGTCATAGGCGGAGAGCATACGATATCGCTCGGTGTTGCGAAGGCCTTAGGCGAAGGCATAGCTGTCGTGAGCTTTGACGCTCACCTCGACCTTAGGGATGAGTTCATGGGCAAGGCGCTCACGCATACGACGTTCATGAGGAGGTTGTACGAACAAGCGAGGCCTAGATGCATTATGATAATAGGCGTAAGGGCCGTTTGTAAGGAGGAGTTAGCTTACGTCGAACGAAGCGATGGGATATCGTTCGTAACGACTCGCCGAATGGCTAAGGAAGGCATCGATGCCGTCGTTAACGAGGTCGTGCGATTCCTTAAAGGAGCCAAAAGGATTTACCTTACGATAGACGTTGACGTTTTAGACCCGGCTTACGCACCAGCCGTACAAAACCCGGAGCCAGAGGGGCTTGACGTACGAACGCTGTTAGACGTAATCGACGGAATATTTAACGAACGCGTTATAGCGTTCGACTTGGTCGAAGTCGCGCCTCATTACGACATGGGTACGACATCCGTTCAAGCGGCTAAGGTAGCGTTTGAGACGTTATGTCAAATGGAGAAATGGAGAAAAGAATCTTGAGGATGTGTTTTGTTGGCGGCCATCGCCTTAAACGTTAAGCTTCGCCATGATTTACTCAGCCGTTCAAGTCGGCCTTCGTGAAAGCTTAAGGGAACGTCCTCGATATAAAAACGTCAAGCAACATGGGATAATAGCGGATGGCCCAAAGGCGCATCTACGAGTTCTACGCCCCTCCTTCGAAAGGGCTTAAAGCCGCTTACGCTTACAAGCCCCTAGCCGATAGCTTAGGGAAATCGCTTACGCCGCCTGAGGCGTTGAAGGAGCTTCCGCCCTCTTACTTCGTCTCAGCTACGTACGATGGGAAGAAGGGCGTTGCTTGCATAAAGTTATACGAGCCTAAGTCTCAGCGCATTTACCTTTGGTACGATAACACCGGCCATAGGTCGTATTGCCTTACGAACCTATCGCCGATCGAGCTGGAGAAGATAGATCGATTGATGGCCCACCCGGGCCTCGAGCGCTTCGAGGTCGTTGAAAAGCACGATCCGTTGAGGGATTCTCGTACGATCGTTACGAAGGTC
>WUQV01000207.1 GCA_009889585.1 Candidatus Bathyarchaeota archaeon
CTGAAGGCGTAAAGCCTCAGGCGAACGTCGGAAGCTCCCGACTTAGTCGTGGAGAGGCTCACCTTACGCTCTCCGAGATTAAGAGGGGCTAAGCGTGAAACTCGTTATAAGGATAGGAGGATCCGTGATCGCTTCTCCTATTAACCCGAAGTTAATCGAGGAGTACGTCGAGCTGCTAAGGGGCTTGAGCTCATTAGGGCATAACGTAATAACTGTCGTTGGAGGAGGAAAATTAGCGAGGGATTTAATAGAATTGGCGAAGGAGTTAAAATTAAACGAGAGGGAGCAGGATGAAATAGCGATTTTAGCATCAAGATTAATTGCTCAACTCTTCGTTAAGAAGCTTGGGAAGGATGGATGTGGATTTACGCCAACGTCGATTGAAGAGGCTATTAATTGCTTAAAAACAGGTAAAGTAATCGTGATGGGAGGGTTAAGGCCGGGCATGACGACAGATGCCGTAGCTGCGATGGTGGCTGAGGAGCTCAAGGCCGACCTCTTCGTTAAGGCTACGGATCAAGAGGGGGTTTATACGAAGGACCCGAGGGAGCACGTGGACGCTAAGAAGTTAGATCGAGCGACGTTCGAAGAGGTTTTAGAGTTGCTCGAAAGGGGTCATAAGCCGGGGGTTCGTCGAATATTAGACCCAGAGGCTGTCGAAAGGTTGCAAGGAGCGAAAGTGAAGGCTGTAGTCGTCGACGGTCGTAAGCCTGAGAACTTGCTATTGGCAGTTAAAGGCGAAAGCGTGGGAACGATAATAGAGTAATCACAATAATGCTTAATTGGGCAATTTGACACATTTTTGAATTTATTGGAATAGTTTATAAGGCTCAATTTTGTATTTAGTTGAAGAATTCGTCAAAGATGCTTTGTACCGCTACCGCTTAACATCTTTTCACCTTTGAGCCATTTTTTGATTCTTTGATGTTCTTGATCTGTTGATACTCTTTGCTACATAGCTCTATTGTTATAGTGGAAAGTCTTATAAATGTGGAGGTAAGCCTAATGTGAACGGCAGTTAGGCGCAGGGGCATAATTTATCATCAACCGAGTGAGAGACTTGACGAAAATGCTGCTCTTCCGCCCGGCCTCCATGTAGGTTATGGATGGCTTTCTGATGAGTGAAGGCTTTCATGCGAGAAGGGAGGTGAGCCATGATTCTCCGGATTACGGAGATTGTTAAGGATGTTTTAGGCGTTGAACCCATTAAGTCCTATGAGCGTGTAAGAAGGGATGAAATTATGGTTTGAAGCAGACGGATGCAAGTTCTGAATCTCTTTTGAAATTATGGTCTTCTGCAAGGTAGAAAAGCCGAGAAGGTCTGCACTCCTAAACAAATTCTTGAATCCAGCGATGAAGCTATAATCAAAGCTTTCTTGCGTTTGGTACAGACGATCGCTTCAGTCTTCGGGTTGATCGTGGCCCTCGTGTGAAGATTCAAGTTAGGAGTAAGAAACGAGAGACGACTTCATTCATCTGGCTGGTCAACTTGATTTTTTCATTTCGCCCTATACGTATCCCCCACCCAGAGGCAGGAATAAGACTCCCCTTCAGGTCGCATACACGACGCAAACAAAGCAGGTAGTCAGATGAATGGAAGGAGCGGGCTCAATCAAAGACTCCCATATACAACGATACTAATTTTGGAAAAAGATAATAGAAACCGAGGGAAGCTAAAGAACGGCTCTGCCGGAACGCTGGGTGCAGGGGTGGCAGAGCATGGTCAAACCAGTATGGGTACAAAGGGGCTAAATGCGCGGGACTCAAGATCCCGTCCCATAGGGGTTCGTGGGTTCAAATCCCACCCCCTGCACCACCAAAATCTGCTGGAGAGAATGCCATGAAGAGAGAAACCCTTACTCGAAGCCTAAAAGAGATGATGGAGAGAATAAGACACGCGTTTCTTCCAGTAACTATCCTTAGAGTCTATGTACATGGAAGCTATATCAGGGGAGATGATCTGCCAGGGGATTTGGACATAGTCATTCTTGCGAAGGTTAAGGATGAATGGGCCCAGTGGCATGAAGCTTTCAGTAGTCTTAGCGAGTGCCATAGCCTTATTTGGGAATGTTATGAGAAAGGTATGACTTTGGAAGATGTAATGCGTGGTCCATTAGCTCTAGAGGTCGAAAAAAGAGGTATTCCATTGGAGTGGGTAGCTACGATGAATTGGAGTGAATTTTGGGGACGCACGACACCTTACATCCCTTATATGTTGTCCTGGGATAGGATTACTAAACGAATCTTAACGAAAGGAATGAAGGGCATTCACATACAACTTGAGACTTTAAGTGAAATGTTCACTCCTATATCTGGTAGACTTTATAAGTATTATGACATTCCTGTTTTCTTAATTTGGTCTAATGAGTCACCTGAAGCATTTGAGCTTGAACCCAATGCGGGTGAGTACGAAGCCTACTTGAAGCTAGAGCACGAAAAGCTTCAAACAGATTTAGCTGATGCTCGCTTTCTTAAAACGGTTGGAGAGCTCTTGATAGAAAGATGTCTATTAATTGTGCCAAAAGAGAAGCTCGTCGATGTGGCACTCTGGGTGCTTTCGAACACTCCTAAATACGAAGTATCAGAAGAACTGCTACGCCTATCACTCAAAAAATTTGGCATACCAGAACATAAAGTCTATGCAATTAAACAGCGAGGAACAAAAACTTGGTATGAATTAGCGCGAACCGACGAAGAAGAGATCGAACTTAAAGAACGTGTTAAGACTCTTGAATGTAGAAGTGAGGTTGAGTCAATGATTCAAAAACTATTAAGAAAACTTATCCCTAAAGATAAAGCCGCAAAGGTTAGCTGCCAAATTCTAAATCTTGAAAAAGGCAAAGTGATACTTCAAGTTACGAAGCCAGCTAGCATGGATCCTTACAAGCTTCCGTGCATATTGGGAATGCCGTGGTTTCAAAGTTGAGGAATTTTTTGGGCAGATGTATGGAGAGAAAGAATTGTCTTTACCTCTTGACTTAAATAAGGAGAAATCACGATCAAGTTAGGAAAATATGCAGGTGAATGAAGTGAGCTTAGCAGAGACGAACAAAAAAATGCGTAAAGAAATTGAGTTATTAAGGAAGGAGGTAAGGGCATTATCAGCTATTTACTGGGGACTTTTACAATTTACGTCTGAAGATCAAAGGAGCCAGGTAAAGTCAGAAATGAGAAATATACTTAGTTTGAATTTTTCTGAAGAGGAATTGAACTCTTACTACAAAAGGAGTTCTGACCGCGCATTTCTCACTACTTTAGAATCTGATATTCGCGAAATTATTAAATCTATGAGAAAAGAATGACTACGTCTAATTGTAAGGCTACATACTCAAGACCCTTCCATGATGGTTCACAGGTTCGAACCCTGCCCGCCGCACCAAGATCCCTCTTATGATGTAGCGTTATGAAGAGAATTGAATATAGCCTCAGCTCGTTAAACAACTTTTAAGAAAATTCGAAGGCAGCTCAAGGAAGAGATCTTAAAAGAAGCGTTAAGTAAACCTTAAACCATCATCTAAACGTATAATGTTAAAACCTTTGAATGAAAATTAATAGAAAATCAAGAGGGAGATTATAAGTTAGCGCTCTTTCTTCTCCCCTTCTAAGAGTAACTTCAATGGTATATCTTGATAAGTTCCATTTGGCAACGTCCTACGTATGATCATCGGTAAGACCCCGCTTTCGAGCTCCTTTAAGGCTATTTCGATCGAGCTCTTAAGTTCCTTTGAAGGCTTAATGAATAATGGAGCGCCCATGGATATTTGAAGGGCCCTAGCCCCCACTACCCTAGCCTTCTCAAAGCGAGTTAACCTAGGAGGGCCGAAGCAGATCTTCTCCTTTTCCCTATTCTCGCCAGGCGTGGTTACTCTAGCTCCCCTACCCCTTCTTCAGGCTTCTCCGGGACCTTCGGCGGCATCTTCGGGGGCTTCATCTTCGCCGCCGATATTATGTCGTCTATCTTTAATATCATCGTCGCGGCTTCCGCTGCGGACTTAATGGCTTGTTTTTTCACTATCAAGGGGTCGTAGACGTCGATCTCCCGTACGTCCCTAACCTTCCCCCCGTGGACGTCTACGCCCGCCCAAATCTCGCCCTTTTCATGTCTCGCCCGGATCTCGGACATTATGTCTATCGGGTCGAGCCCTGCGTTCGCAGCCAACGTTATAGGTATCGACTCCACGGCTTCGGCGAAGCTCATCACGGCTAATTGCTCACGACCCGGGAGGGTTTGCGCGTATTCCCTTAGCAAACGTGCGGCCTCCGCCTCTGGAGCTCCTCCGCCAGCGAGGACCTTCGGCTCTTCAACGACGTCACGGGCGACGCAAAGCGCGTCGTGCACAGAGCGCTCCGCTTCGTCGACGATGCGCTCCGCTCCCCCTCGGATTAATATCGTGACGGAGCGCGGGTTCTTGCAGCCTTCGACGAACGTCATCTTATCATCTCCTATTTTTCGCTCTTCAACTAACTCTGCATAACCTAAATCCGCCTCAGTTAAATCATCTAAGTTAGTAACGATCCTACCTCCACATGCCTTTGCTAATTTCTCAACATCTGACTTCTTCACCCTTCTTACAGCTAAAATGCCCTTCCTAGCTAAGAAGTGTTGTGCAATATCATCAATTCCCTTTTGGCATACAACTACATTTGCTCCACTAGCTACAATATTATTAACCATCCTTTGTAGGATACTCTCTTCCTCCCTTAAAAAGGCCTCCATTTGTTCAGGGCTTTCTATATTAATCTTTGCATCAAACTCAGTTTTCTCTATCTCTAAAGAGCAATCAAGTAAAGCTATCTTAGCCTTTTCAACTCGCTTCGGCATACCAGGATGAACTACCTCCTTATCGAGGACTATGCCATGCACGAGCTTAGTATCCGTGAGGGACTCGCCGGGCTTCTTCTCAACCTTCACGTCGTCTACGTCCACCTTATATTGATCGCCTCTTTTCTCAGCCACTTGTAGCACGGCTTTAACGGCTAAATCAGCGAGTATCTCGCGATGCTCAGCTACGAACTTGCTGGCCATCGCCGTCATGGCCACCTTCTTCAACATCCCCTCCTCGGTTGGTTCGACCTTAATGGCTATGTTCTCTAACACCCCTAACGCCTTATCGACGGCCTTCCTATAGCCGTCGATTATGACCGTCGGATGTATGTTCTTCGCGAGGAGCTCCTCACCCTTAACCAAGAGCTCGCCCGCTAAAACCACGGCCGTCGTCGTCCCATCGCCAACTTCATGATCTTGAGCCTTGGCTATTTCGACCATCATCTTAGCGGCTGGATGTTGTACGTCCATCTCGTCGAGGATAGTCCGTCCGTCGCTCGTGATCGTGACGTCCCCGAAGCTGTCGACTAACATCTTGTCCATGCCCTTAGGCCCTAAGGACGTCTTCACGGCTTCAGCGACGATCCTAGCAGCCGTGATGTTAGCGTGTTGAACCTCCTTGCCTCTGGATCGAGTCGAGCCCTCCTTCAACACGAGGACCGGGACTCCAGCTAATTCTACGGCCACCTTTCGCGAACCCCTAACTCAAGGTAATGTCGTTAAATAGAAGTGCGTTATAAGGATTTCGCTGAACCTTAAACGACGCGTACACTTTTACGCTCCAATGGCTTTTTAACTTTAAACCGAAAGGGGCTAAAGCCCTATGAAAAGCTCCCGATGAACCCAGAGGGCGATGAGGCTCAAGGGTTACGTACGTCTATGAAAGGCTACGTAACTCGGAACCTGATGGCTGGGCGGGAACCCATCTCGCCGTGCGGAGGCTTCGACCAAGGCCTTTTAAAGATCGCCATAAAGCTTATGCTCTAAGCCCAATTACCTAAGCGGGTCAAAATGATCATGATCGACTTGGGGTTGGCGATAGCCGTAGTTGGGGTCATGTTATCACTCGTAATAGGGTAGACTTCGATCTATAATGGCAAAAGGGCTAGGGAGCTCATCGAGTTTATGCAAAAGTCGATATAAGACTTGATTAAAGAGGAGTCGAGGTTAACTAGGGAGCTTATTGAGAAGGGATTTAAGGCAACGCGTGAGTTAATTAAGTAAGAGTCAAGGTTGACGAAAGAGATCCTAGATAGGATGGATAGAAAGCTAGATGCGATTTTTAATGCATTAAGGCGATAAGCTCGTTTTAAAGCTATAAGGAGCTGGCAAGAGGCGGGAGCAAGAAGCTTTGATCTTGGAGTTATTAAGACGATTAACAATCAAGGAAGATTTTGACTATGTCAGCTCTTTACGACATCCTTTAGGTCGGAAGGTTTAGGCAAGATTTAAATGCACCTCTAAACAGCATGCATGGGAAAGCAATGAAGCCTGAGTATGCAAGTCGCGGATGTGGAGCTTAAGCATGCTGATAAGTCCATCATGATTAAGGCACTTGTGGATACTGGCGCGAGTAAAAGCGTGATCTCCAAGAGGCTCATGGATGAGCTCAATGCTTTTATCCCTTAAGGAGGCCCTACGAGCTTAGAACAGCGGATGAGGAGGGGAGGCTAAAGATCATCGGCAGGTACATAGTCGACGTGGTATTTCAAGGGGTTGACGTGCCAGGTGGAGCGGTGTTTGAAGTTGCTGAAAACCTAAGAAGGGATGTAGAGCTCATCATAGGCAGGCCTGAGATAGACACGTGGGATATTGTATTCACACTTGAGGGGCCTAAGCCTAGGAAAGTCCTCCATACAATTTGAGATATTATGACTTTATCACATAGCCTCGGTGAGGAAGCCCCTGATTTCATTCTAAAGACGGATCCCATCAGGCCTTATATCCTCAATTTCATTCTTCCCTTGGGCAAGAGCATAGCCATATAAGTTCAATCCACCTTTTTCATCTCACATAATCCTTATAAGCTCTTTTTGGTTAATTAGTATTGATGGTAAATTGGAGACAACTAAACAAATTTTGGACTTAGATAAGGAGTACATTATGCCATGTATTCCAACGCGCGTGCCCATAGTGCTCGTGGAGGGCAAAGGTGCCATCCTAAAGGATTTAGATGGTCGAGAGTACATCGACTGTTTTTCTGGCATAGCCGTTACCAACATCGGACATTGCCACCCGAAGGTCTTAAGGGCTATACAGGAGCAGGTTGTAAAGCTTATGCACGTCTCCAGCCTATATTATAACGTTCCAATGGCAAGGCTTGCGGAAAAGCTCGCTAAAATATGCCCGGAGGGGTTGAAGAAATCCTTTTTCTGTAATAGCGGTGCAGAAGCAGTTGAAGGTGCAATAAAGTTATCTAAGAAGTATGCGATAAGGCAGGGGAAAGCTGGCTCGCAAGTAATCTCCTTGGAGTGCTCCTTTCACGGTCGAACGGCATTAGCCTTAACCCTTACCGGCCAAAGGAAGTATAAGGTAAACCTTGGGAACTTTGCTAACGTCCCTGGCATCGTCTACGCACCAGCACCTTATTGTTATCGTTGTCAACTAAGATATCCAGAATGTGATATATGGTGTGCAAGGTCACTAGAGGACATCATAGAGACCCATACGACAGGCGATATAGCAGCCATCATCGTCGAGCCGATAATGGGCGAGGGAGGGATAATCGTACCGCCGGATGAATACCTGCCTGAGGTTCAGAAGATATGCAAAGAACGCGAAATTCTCCTGATCGTAGATGAGGTTCAAACGGGGTTCGGTAGGACGGGGAAGATGTTCGCATGTGAACATTGGGGCATAAGGCCGGACGTAATGACCATGGCCAAGGCGTTAGGAGGGGGATTGCCGATAGGGGCGTTCATAGCCAAGGATGAGGTGGCGTCGGCCTTCAGCCCTGGCGATCACTTCTCCACGTTCGGAGGAAACCCCGTCTGTTGCGCCGCAGCCTTAGCTAACATAGAGGCGTTAATGGAGGAGAGAATGCCTGAAAGGGCTGCTGAACTTGGGAAATACGTTATCGAAAGGTTAAGCGA